>SKYD01000213.1 GCA_007128075.1 Thiorhodovibrio sp. | reverse complement strand
GCACCAAGCTGCACCGGCAGCGAGCGCACCCCAAGCTGGCGGTCGCCTTCAATCGCCTTAAAATCATTCAGCGTCATAATGCCGTGAGCACCGATGCTATAGAGCACCGCCAGACTCAGACTGCGCCCATCGGGCATGATCCCGCCCAGCATCACCGCAGTGCCAGTGATCCACGCCAGCCCTTCATAAGAGAAACCCACGGCAGCATTGCCCCACCAGCCGTTTTGTTTCAGCCGTAGCGGCGGGGCGCTGTACGCCCAGGCGAGTGCAATCCCCAGCAGCGTTGCCACAATCACCCAAGGCCCCAGCCACAGCGACCACAGCAGCGACAGCGCCGACCACAGAATTGCAATATACAGCCCCCAACGCCCGGGAATCCGCCCCGAAGGAATCGGGCGATCAGGCTCGTTGATGGCATCGACATGGCGATCAAACCAGTCGTTGACCGCCTGACTCATTGCACACAGCAAGGGACCAGCGAGAATGATGCCGGCGATCAACAGCAGCCAATTGGCAAGAATCGGCTGTCCCGAGGACACCACACCACAGGTAAACGCCCACATCGGCGGAAACCAGGTGATGGGGTGCATAAACTCCAGCACATCCTTGGGGCGAATCGGCGGAACAGTCAAAGAATTAGTTGAATTGGTCATGGTCATGGTTGGTTATGTTTCAGGAAAAAAATCAGGGTCGATTGCCTGCGCAAACGACCACGGACAATGTTCAGGAAAGATGCTTTTTGCCAAGCCCGTTTCTTTTGCCGCACCACAGAGCGCGTAACGATAACTGCGCTGCAATGCCTCGGGAAGATGCTGCTTGAGGCTGGGATTGTCTTGCAGATGATCGGCTAATTCAGCACGCTGCTCCTCAATGCTATAACGCCAACTGTTGCCGCGATAGCCAGGTTGATACTGCCATTTCAACAGATGAATGAGCAGGATTTTAAGGCGACTTTCCAGCTCGCGTTTGAGGCTTTTGCCCATGTCTTCAATTTCGTCAGCGATGTGTAAATGGTCAGACTCGGCAAGCTGACCCGTTTTGAGCAATGTCGCTTGCTGCTGCGTCCAAGCATAAAAATCGGTTTGATAAAGTGCGCTATTCATGTTCGTGATTATAAAACGAGTTGCCAGACAAAGTCGCCATCAATTGTATGCACCAAAATAGCGCGGCTGGGTCACGCGCTGTTTGCTAACGCCCCAAATGAGTGCGCCACGCTGTTTTGTTGTTGCGACAACTGGACGCAGGCGTTGTTTTTACGGTACAAAGCGGCATGGTATAGGGTTTGCTTACATTGTTAAATTTATAGATCAGGCGCACGCGATTGATCTGTTTGCCACTTATGAATTCATTTGAATTTTAAGGAGTTTTTCCTATGAAGCTGGTTGCAGCGATTATTAAACCTTTCAAGCTCGACGATGTCCGCGAGGCGCTGGCAGAGATCGGTGTCTCTGGAATCACGGTCATCGAAGTCAAGGGCTTTGGACGACAAAAAGGCCACACCGAACTCTATCGCGGGGCCGAGTATGTGGTTGATTTTCTGCCCAAGATCAAAGTCGAGATCGCCATTGATGATTCATTGACCGACCAAGTCATTGAGGCGATCAGTCACGCAGCACGCACTGGCAAAATCGGTGATGGCAAAATTTTTGTCAGCGATGTTGACCAAGTGATTCGTATTCGCACCGGCGAGACCGGTGCCGACGCACTCTAACACACACAAGAGGATTTACACAATGGAAGAAACCACCATTGATCTTGCCTACGCACTAGATACCTTTTACTTTTTAATGTCTGGTGCCTTGGTTATGTGGATGGCCGCTGGGTTTTCGATGCTAGAGGCCGGCCTGGTTCGCGCCAAAAACACCACCGAAATTCTAACCAAAAACATCGCATTGTTTTCTATCGCCTCAGTCATGTACATGCTGATCGGCTTTGATCTGATGTATCCTGATGGTGGGAATGGCTTTTTCCCCTCAATTAACCTGATGCTGATGTTTGGTGCTGACCATACCGTCGATGATGTGATGCTCGGCGGTGGCGATCCCTACCACTCGCATTTAGCCGACTTCTTCTTCCAGGTGGTGTTTGTCGCCACCGCGATGTCGATTGTCTCGGGCGCGGTTGCCGAGCGCATGAAGCTGTGGGCGTTTTTAGTTTTCGCAGTGTTTATGACTGGCTTCATCTATCCGCTGGAAGGCTACTGGACCTGGGGCGAGGGCTGGCTGGATGAATTTGGTTTTCTCGATTTTGCAGGCTCCGGCATCGTGCATCTCGCAGGTGCCTCGGCAGCCCTGGCAGGGGTGTTGTTACTTGGGGCACGCAAAGGCAAATATGGCAAAGATGGTGCAATCAACGCCATTCCAGGGGCGAATATGCCGCTGGCAACCTTGGGCACCTTCATCCTGTGGCTGGGCTGGTTTGGCTTTAATGGTGGCTCGGAGCTCAAGCTAACCGACATCGAATCTGCCAACAATGTCGCACGAGTGTTTACTAACACCAACATGGCAGCGGCTGGCGGGCTGATATTTGCGTTGCTTGCAGCGCGACTCAAGTTTGGCAAGGCGGATTTGACCATGGCACTCAACGGTGCGTTGGCTGGTCTGGTCGCAATTACTGCCGAGCCACTGACCCCCATGCCGTTGGTGGCAACCCTGATCGGCGGTGTTGGCGGTGTTATCGTTGTGTTTGCCATTCTCGCCTTTGACAAACTGCGGATTGATGACCCGGTCGGCGCGATCTCAGTGCATGGGGTGGTCGGCATCTGGGGATTGTTGGCAGTGCCGCTGACCAATCCTGATGCGAATTTCCTCGCGCAGATCGTTGGCATGGTTGCCATTTTTGCCTGGGTCTTTGCCGCATCGCTGCTGGTGTGGTTCTTGCTCAAACTCACCATGGGCATTCGGGTCAGCGACGAAGAAGAATACATCGGCGTTGATTTGGGTGAATGCGGCATGGAAGCCTATCCAGAATTTGTCTCTGGGAAATAATCGCGCATCATCTTCGGGGCCCTGCGGCCCCGTTTTTTTGTTTAAAATTCTGCTGCATACAAAATCAATTCCGCCAGTAGGCAGGCAGGAACAAAATTAACAGGGTAAAAATCTCCAGTCGTCCAGCGAGCATCCCAAAGATCCCCAGCCATTTGACCACAGGGTTGACGGTGGTGAAGTTGGAGGCGACATCACCCAGCCCGGGACCGAGTAGGTTGAGTGTGGCGACCATGGCACCAAACGCCGACTCCAGATCCAGCCCGGCGGCCATCATCGCCACGGTGATTAACAATGCAGTGCCGACATAGAGCACATAAAACCCCCAGACCGAAAATAACACCTCGTCTTTCACCGGGCGCTTGCCGATTTTCACCACCGTGAACGCTTGGGGGTGGGCAAGTTGAAAGAGCTGGCGAATCCCTAGTTTCCACAGCAGCATCACCCGCAGCACCTTAATCCCGCCAGCAGTCGAGCCACCACAGCCGCCGATAAAGGATAAAATCACTAAAATCAGCGGAATATGCAGCGGCCAATCAGCAAAGGTGGCGGTACCAAAACCCGTACTGGTCATAATTGAGGCAACCTGAAACGCAGCATAGCGGGTTGATTCCTGCCATGTTGGATAAGCCGCCGTTAGAGATAGGCTTAAAATCACCAGCAGGGTGCTGGCGCCAAAGATCAGCCAATAGGTGCGCACCTCAGGGTCGGTGACATAGTAGCGCAGGTCATGTTTACGCCAGACCAGAAAATGAATGGTGAAATTCACCCCACCAGCCAGCATAAAAAAGATCGCAATGGATTCGATCACTGGGCTATCAAAATAGCCCAAACTGGCATCGTGGGTCGAAAAGCCGGCAGTTGCCACCGTGGTTAAGGCATGGCAGATGGCATCAAAGCCGCTCATCCCCGCCCACCAATACGCCAGCGCACAAGCAATCGTCAAACCGACATAGAGCATCCATAACGCACGAGCGGTTTCAGCAATCCGCGGCGTGGGTTTTTCGTGCTTAGCAACCCCCGATGCCTCGGCGCGATAGAGCTGCATCCCGCCCACGCCCATCAGCGGCAAAATCGCCACTGCCAGCACGATCACCCCCATGCCGCCAAGCCACTGGATTTGTTGACGATGAAACAGGATCGACCGCGGCAGATCATCAAGACCGACCAACACCGTTGCCCCAGTGGTGGTAAAGCCCGAAATCGACTCAAACACCGCATCAGTGATACTGAGATGTAGCCCCAACACCAATGGCAACGCGCCCGCCAGTCCCAGAATCACCCAAAATAAGGTCACAACCAAAAACCCGCCGCGCACCGACAGTTCTTGTTGTTGTCGGCGATTGGTCAGCCACAACAGTCCACCAATCACCGCGCACAACAATCCAGAAACACCAAATGGCTGCCAATAGCCATCTCGATAGAGCACTGCGATGAGGCAGGACGGCACAAAGCTGAGGCTGTAAATCAGCAACAACACGCCGAATAATCGTAGAATTGCGCGTCCGTGCATGATGTTCCTCGATTAGGTGGATTGCGCCCGCAACCGTGCTTGCACTGCCTGATTGAGCTGCTCGGCGCGCTGGGGATCAGCAGCTTCAGTGTAGATGCGCAGCTCAGGGGCATTGCCCGACGGTCGCAGATGAATAATCTCGTCTTGTGCGAATTGGATGCGTAGACCATCAGTGTCATCAACTGTCACTGCGTCGCCTGCGCAATCGCCAAAAAGTGAAGATACAGCAGCGTGATTGTGCTGCAAACTGTCGAGCAGTGCCCTACTGTGGTCAGTTGGATAATTTTTGATCCGATCACTGGCAGTAAACCGCGCTGGCAATTCGCTCAGCAATGTTGACAAAGGCACTTTTCGCTGGTTCGCTTGAGCACACAAAGCAACCATCGGCAGCAACGCATCACGGGTTGGAAGCGCACTGAGGGCGCGCCCATTCTCCAGCAATGACGAGCCAAGCAGCACTCCGCCATTGGCCTCGTAGCCCATGATCGGCTGCACACCTTGAGAATATAAATTTTGCATTTCGGTGATAACATAGGGTGAGCCGATGCGGGTGCGGCGCACGCTGCGAAACCAGCCGCAGCGTTCAACGGCAGTGCTCGAACTCACTGGAGTAACGATGTTGTCAATGCTCAATGCCCGCGCACAGAGTACGCCAACCTGATCTCCACGCCACCATCGGCCGGCTTCATCCGCTAAAAGTGGGCGGTCACCATCACCATCAGTGGAAACCAGTGCTGAGAATTGACCGTTGGCACACCAGGTGCGAGCCAGCTCGACATCCTCAGGGCGAATCGCCTCAGTGTCAACTGGCACAAAGGTCTTGGCTGGCGCCAGTGAAACAACCTCGGCACCTAGGCCGCCAAACACCCGATGCATCACCTCCCGCGCCACGCTGGAATGTTCATAAATGCCGATGCGCAACCCTGCTAGACACTGTGCGCTAAAAAACTCCAAAAACCGCTCGACATAGCACTCCAATGCCACCGTTTCTAACACTGGCATGGGATTGATTGGCGCACACAGCGCGCCTGTGGCATCAAAACGCTGCGGCGGCAAGCGGATCTCCTGAGCACGAATCATCTCTTCATCGGCTTTGAGAATCTCTCCATGGGGGAGATAAAACTTAATCCCGTTGCGATCTTCGGGGATATGGCTGCCAGTGATCATCAGGCTTGGTATCTTAGCTGCCTGTCCGTAAGCAGCAAGCGCGGGGGTGGGGATCTGACCAAAATAGCGTGGCTTGATGCCTGAGTCATGTAATGCCTGAGCACAGGCGCGAATGATGCGCGGGGTGCTGGCGCGATAATCGCCTGCCAGCCCAACGACGGCAAGCGCATCAAATGTTTGCAGATAGCGCACAAAGCCTAGCGTGTAGGAATAACACACCTCGTCGGTCATGGCACTGACCAAGCCCCGCGCCCCGCTGGTGCCAAATCCAACTCCACTGCTTGCCATTAAATCGCCGATACGCATAATTGATTTCCTCCCCCATGTCATTCTAGGTGCATTTCTAACACTTTAAGCTGTGCTGCGAGATCAGAATGTCCCGTATCTCGCCAGGGCTTGCTGCTACAGCCGGGCGCCACTGACCAAATCCGCCATGCGCATTTACTGCTTGGCACCATTCGTCCAGATAGCGTCGCTTGACCTTGTCCTGTTCCGTGTTCTGACCTTTGGTTTCCAGCACCAGCATCTCGCCGTTTTGCAGACGAATGAGAAAGTCTGGTCGGTATTTGCGCACGACACCGCGATAGACATAGAGAATCTCAAAGCCGAGATGATCGTTCTTGACCCACGCGCTCACCGCATTGCTCTCGTCGAGGGCGAAGGCATCCGATGCTTCCCAGGTGCTGTCGTAAACGCAGACATTGATTGGGGACTTGCGGGTGCGCTCGCAGGGCTTGCCGGTGTACCAGGTGCGCATTTCGGCGGTGGAGCGGATGGGATGATCGCGGTCAAAAACCGGTGTGAGTCGCTCGGTGTTCTCTTGGCGAATCGCCTCCCATAGGTGCTGCACGATCCGCGACATATTCAGCGTGATGATCAGTCGGCGCCTCAACTCATCCTGATAGAAAAGCGGCGGCGAAATGTCTATGCGGTGAGCCGCGATAAACTGTTCGACAAGCTTGACCAACTGCGCTAACAGGATTTCGCGGCTTCCTTGCCAGGCGTGCTGCATCTGGTCGAAGACATCTCGTGCGGTCTCAAAAACGATTCTTTGTGTGCGGAACTCGCGCGCCAGCCGCTCTAATTCAATGCGGTTGATCTTGGTTACATCGGGCTTGCCTTCCAGCATCGGGGCCAACTCGACCACCTGTGTGGTGTGGGCGGCATCGAGCTGTAGTGGTTGCACACGATCCCAATCAAGCACCAAAGTCGGATGAAATAGGCGATCAATCCGCACCACGCTCGGCCAGCGGATGCTGTACTCCGCCTTGGACGGGTCAGGCTCAACCGCTGTCTTTGGGGTCGGCGGGGGCGGTGGGCCATCTTCTCCCCCTTCGTGTGGCAGAAATGTAAACGGCACGCCAAAGATGTTGACATACTCAGGGTCGAACAGCCCGGTTTCCGGGTTCAACTCGTACAAATTGCGGCGCAAGCCGCGTCCAACCACCTGTTCGCACAGCAGTTGCGAGGAAAACGCCCGCAAGCCCATGATGTGAGTGACGGTCTTGGCATCCCACCCCTCGGACAACATGCCAACCGAGATCACTTTTTGAATGCGCTCTCCTGGTTGCCCCGCCTTGCCCACCGTGTCAACAGTCCGTCGCAAAAATTCTGCCTGCTCGGTCTTGGTTAGCTTGCGCTCGACTGGACGAGTCTCTGCGCCATTGTCGTCATCGGTCTGTTCGGCGATTGGGGCGGCAGTGTCCTCCTGCGCCTCGGCTTGATTGAGGACTTTCGAGTCAATGTGCAACACCCGGTCAGGATCGCACAATTCGTCGATATGAATACGCCTGGTGTCAAAGGCATGCTTCACCCGTGCCGCCGTCTCGGTGCGATTGGCAACGGTGATCATCACTGGCGGGATGGGCGACCCCTTCTTCCGCCACGCCTTCCATGTTTCGCGCCAGTCGTAGCCCAGCAGGTAATAAGCGTTGAGCACCAAATCGGGTAGCGGCTCCTCGGGCTGCGCCCGTCGGTTCAGGTCGTCTTTGACATCAGGGTAGATGTGATAGAGGCGTGATTTGTAAGTTGTGGCATTGGGCAGGGCATCGTCGCGCACCACCACACGGGGAGTCTTCACCAATCCGGATTCAATGGCATCGTTGAGGCCAAAGTCACTGACGATCCACCCAAACAGTGCCTCTTCGCTGCTCTTTTTGCCCGATGGCGTGAACGGCGTTGCTGAAAAATCGTAGCAGGTTAAAATCCCGCGTGAACGCTGCAAGCGATCCAACCCGCCGATCCAGACCGTCGCCTCCTCGGCACTGTCTTTGAGGTCACGGGTGCGCAGATATTTGCCCTCCGCCTCCCAGTTCACCCGCCAAGCGTGGTGCGCCTCGTCGTTGATCACCAACAGGTTGCGCGCATTCGCCATCTCAGCCAGCACCTCACGGGTGTAGGCTTCGTCGCTTTTGACACCGCGCTTATCCACGCTGCGCCGCTTCTTGATCTGCTGTTCACTGTCCCACGCCAGTACATGCCAGTTGCGGATCAGCACCTTGCCTTGGCGTAGCTGACCCATCCAGCTTCCGCCCGACGGCACGATGCTAAACGCTTGGTAGTCGTTGTTGGCTGCTGACGGTTCCAGCACCGCCAAACGGCTCTTCACCGTCAGCCCGGGCGCGATCACCAGCACATGCTTAGAAAATCGTGCATCTTGCGGGCTTGCCACCTTGTTGAGCACCTGCCAAGCGATCACCATCGCCATCACGATGGTCTTGCCCGAACCAGTCGCCATCTTGCAACAGTGCCGAACAAACGCTCCGCCATCGCCCGCAATCTCAATGCCCACCCGTTCTGCCGCTGGGGCTTCAGTCAGCCAGATCAGTGTTTCCACCGCCTCCAACTGGCAGAAGAAAAACCGCCGTCTGGCAAATTCTTCAGGGTCTTGCCAGTGATCGAGCAACCGTCTGGTGATGCTGGTCACACCCGGATAACCCGCCGCCCGCCACGCCGCCACCCGTGGGCGAATCTGGTTCACCAGCGGAATTTCGACAAAAATGCCCGGGTCGTCGAAAGCTTTTGAGTTGCCCGATGCCACCACATAGCCCGCTGGTCGCCGCCCCTCGGCAAGGTCGAAAGTGCGGGTCTGGCGTTGGTAGTGCCAATGTTGGGTTGGTTCTTGGTAGGGAGAATTGATGATCAGGCGGTCAATGGTGATTTTGGCCATTAGCTATTCTCAGAGGCTCCGCATGAGTCAGGATGTGCCGCCGCCGGATGTAATTCTGGCTTTGTTCAACGGCGCGTTTCTCGACCAGATCGACCTCGCGACCAAACATCGCCCGCAGCTCGTCTTCCATCTGCATCAAATCAAAAAAACTGTGTGTGCTTTCTGGTTCAAATTCGACCAAGATGTCAACATCACTGTCTGGTCGAAAATCCTCGCGCAGAACTGAGCCGAACAGCGCACATTCGACGACATGCCATTTTTTGCAAAAAGACGCGAGACGCTCGTGCGGAATAGAAAGCTTTGGATTCATCCGCGCTACCATATTGTCGGTTCAAATCCGGGTGGGGTGGAGAGATCAATCTGTTCGCCGTTTTGGCGCAAGACATATAAACCTTGCGCGAGCGCGTATTTAGCGACTTTTTCTTCCACCACCATCCCCGCCACCGCGCCCATCACTTGATGGTCTTTGTAGATGGGCAGAACGCGCTTGAGGTTGCTCAGGCGTTCTAAATGAATATCGATGTGTGCTTCCACCAGCTTGCTTTTGCATTCAACGCCGACGAGTGCGCCATCGTTGACGACTAACAGGTCAATTTCCAATTCTATTCCGTTGCGTTTGGCGCTGATGTTCGGATAGACGGCATGAACCTCAATGCCTTGGTCACGAAACAAGCGCACCACCGCAGGCGCGACCATGTGTTCGACAAACTCGCCCAAGCGATTGCCAATGTCGCCTAAGTTTTTGGACAGTTGTTTGATCAGGCGCTCAGTTTCCTGAAATTTACGATCCGTTTCCTGAAACTTGCGATCCGTTTCCTGAAAAAGCCGCCAGACATCATCGAGTGTGGGGTTGGGGTGGGACATGGGAAGTTTCTCCGGCAATGGTTGAAGCGGTTCGTTGTCTGCGATCACGATATGCCACCCCGGAATACGCTCCTCCATCAGCGCGTCCAGGTAGCGTCGCTCCCGCACTGGCAGGTTACCATAGCGATGGTATTGTTCTTGATCAGCCAAAAGGTCTTGAAAAGCAACATAATAAGGGGAATGCCCGGTCTCAAAGACCGTCGGTTTCCAGCGATTGTCAATCACACCTAAAGTTTTTGCCAGCTTGTTGCAGGCGGCTTTAATCAGTGGCTCTTCTTCAGGTAAAACATCATGACCATCATCAAATGCGTATTTGTTCAACAAATCATATATCGAAAACTCACGACGAATTTTTATCTGCATGGATGCATCAGGTTGTTTCATATAGCTATTCACTCTGTTTTCCAGGCATTCAATTGTAGGGGCGGTTCGCGAACCGCCCCGACTGATGATCGTGGTGCTGTTCTCATGTTTGGATCATTGATCAAATGGCTATAGTCATGATCAAGCAAGGCTTGCAGACGCTGGAAAACGGGGATGCTCAGTTGCACGGCTTGAAAAGCGAGATCCCCGCCACTGTCAACTCGGCGCTAAGTTTGGTAAATCCATCTCGACACGCAGAGGCTCAATACCCAAATCCCACAAATCGGTGACTGCCGAGTCAATCGCTGTTTCGAGGTTCAGTGCTTCTCGATCAACAGCCACATACATGACACCATGACTTGATCCGACACTCACATCCGCACAGCGTCCGTAAAGTGCATCAACAAGAGCGTCATCGATGTTTTTAATCGGTAAAGAAAAATGAAATCGCTTCATGAGCTTTGGATTCATCACACCACCTCAACCACTTTCAAACTCTCAATCCCCCGATCATCAACGATCTTCACCGCGATGCGCTGATGCTCGCCTGGTGCAAAGGGCAGTGACACCGTGCCGCGATAGGTCTCGATCAATTCTTCGTCAATTTCGGCCTTCAGGTTCTTCGCCAGCCGCGCCCAGCCCGCTGTTGCTCCGGCCATTGGGAAGAACACTTGGCGTGGGTAAAGGCTGCGCCCGTCGTAGTCGGTGTCTAGCATCCAGACCGCGATCTGCGCCTCGTTGCCTGATTCGATGCCGCCGGTCTTGGTGTTGTAGTAGTCGAAGCCATGCACCGACACGCGCACTTTGCCTTGATCATCTCCCTTGGTGATCCGCTCAATCTGCACATCCGGCTGGCCAATCAGCCAGAACGATTCGTTGCTGGCGCGTTTCTTTTTGAGGTCATCGGTCAACAGGTCGGCGTTCATCTGCGCCTTGAGCAGGGTCACGCCTGGCCAGTTGGTTTCGTCAATGTCTTTTGCCGCTTCTGGGTCAAACTGAAAAGCAGCGAACACAATCAGCTTCGGCTTGGGCACCAGCGTCTGCGCCTCCTCGATTGCCTGGGCGACTTGGCGCGGCTCCAGCGGCGCATGTTCAAATCCAAAGGACACCACGATGCGCTGGGCGGCGGTTGCCGCGCCCACCTCGCGCACCTGATCCTTGCCCTCATCATTGGGGCGGCTCTCGCCGTCGGCATGAAGCCAGCGACAGCCGGGCAAGGGTTCCAGCCGCGCAAAGCGGATATGCTGTCCTGCCTTGCCGCGAATCCCAGCGCGCAGCAATTCATCGCGCCACTCACCTTGACGCAAGGTCTCGCCAGAACGAGCGACAGCCGTATCCGCCGCTTGGGGTGCCATTGCCAACACTGCATCAATCGCCTTCACGGTCGGGGCGGGCACTGCCTCGACGGTGAATGGGCCGCTGACGCGGGTCTTCTTCTTGTCTACAAAAGGCTGGTCGTACAGCGTCTCTGGCGGCGCGTGACGGACAATAGCTGCATCAATCTGTGCCTGCGTCATGCCCTCTTTGATGTCGGGGTTGTTGGCGATGGAACCGAGCGTGACATGCGGCACGCTCTTGTATTTGAAGTCCTTGCCCACGCCTTCGCTGGGGTGCGCCAATTCGTAGTAGTTGAACACCGCCGTCATCAGCCGCTGCCGCGCCAGCGTCAACGCCACCCGCGAGGTGTCGCAAGTGATCCAACGCCGCCCCCATTGCTCGGCAACATAGGCGGTGGTGCCGCTGCCACAGGTGGGATCGAACACCAGATCGCCTGGGTCGGTGGTCATCAGAAGGCAGCGTTGGATTGGAAGGGTTGACGTTTGAACGACATAGTCCTTTGCTGTCTCAGGTGCGGTGTCATTCCATGTGGTTGTGATTTCGGAAACCTGGAAATCATCAAAGTAATACACGGCTTCCAAAGCGGATTTACCCGCCTGAATGCGACCACTTGTAACAAGGCGGGCGAAGCCATCCTGCGAATATCTCCAATGAGACATGCTTGGGATAGTCCACTTTTTGCCCAAGAACTCTCGCTCTTGGTTATCTCCCGCTCCTTGGCTGTGAAGTGGCAGTGTTCGAAATGGTCTTGAATCAAGAGGCAGTAGACTTGGGTCTTCTTTTTCGGCTTTGGTCATAGAACGACGAGTACCATCCTTTAGCTGAACACTGGTGAAAGTTGAGCCTTTACCCAAGGTCTTAGCCAAATAAAGTCGATAAAATTTCCCTTGCTCTATGTTTTTCGCGTACCAAAGAATGAAATCAGAAATGCGGCGGAGCCCTGTCTTTTGTTGTGTTCCGCTAGTTACCTTATATGTAATCTGACCACAGAAATTCTCCGCCCCAAACACCTCATCCATCAAACAGCGCACACGATGCACATTATCATCGCTGATCTGGACAAAAATACTGCCGCTCTCAGCCAGCAGTTCCCGCGCCAGCAGCAGGCGGTCGCGCAGGTAGGTCAGGTAAGAATGGATGCCCAGTTCCCAGGTATCACGAAAAGCGCGAATCTGCTCCGGCTCGGCGGTTAGATCCTCGTCTTTGCCATCTTTGACATCGCGCTTGTTGACGAAGGGCTGGAAGTTGGAGCCATATTTGATCCCGTATGGTGGATCAAAATAGACCATTTGCACCTTGCCCGCC
Organism: Thiorhodovibrio sp.; assembly: GCA_007128075.1. Classification (GTDB taxonomy): domain Bacteria; phylum Pseudomonadota; class Gammaproteobacteria; order Chromatiales; family Chromatiaceae; genus Thiorhodovibrio_B. The sequence continues at coordinate 4,554 of SKYD01000213.1, read as the reverse complement.
ATGCCCTCTTTTTCGAGCAGCGAGTTCATCACCAGCAGGCTATCGCCCGCCACCAGCCGGTTGCTCCAGTCGTGGTCATGGTTGTAGAAGTCAATCGCTTTCCGCAACGGCTCTTGGCGTTGCTCTTCAAAGAGCCTGCCCTGTTGCGGACTGTGGTCGTCGTTGCGTTTTTTTTACTGCATCGATCAGGGTGCGCGGATCGATGCGCTCGTGGACATGCAGCGACACGGTTGGCACCTCGAACGAGGTGTGCTCTGCCTTGCCTGCCCACTGCAACTGCGGATCGAGGTGCGGATCGTAGGTGTAGGTTTTCTTTGCCCCTGCGTCGGGGTCGGTCTCTGGTGTCACCAACCCAACCGGCGGGTTGTTGACGCGCTGTTCTTTCTTGTGTTCGTAGGAATCGATTGGGCGCGTGGGCTTTGACATGATTACTCAACCGCCGATTTGCTCAGATCGACGGCGGCGGCTGTTTCACTGGTGTCCGGCCAAGCACACAGAATCGCCTGCACCAAGGTCGCCAATGGAATGGCAAAAAATACTCCCCAAAAGCCCCACAGTCCGCCGAATACTAAGATGGCAACGATGATCGCCACCGGATGCAGATTGACCACTTCTGAAAACAGCAGCGGCACCAACACATTGCCGTCGATGGTTTGGATAATAAAATAGGCAAAGATCAGCCACATAAATTCTGGGCCTGAGCCCCACTGAAACCAGGCAATCAACACCACTGGCAAGGTGACCACCGAGGCGCCGATATAAGGAATGATCACCGAAAGTCCCACCAACAGTGCCAGCAACATGGCATAATTAAGCCCAAACAGGGTGAAGGTGGCAAAGCTCACCGCCCAGATGACCAAAATCTCCCAGAACTTGCCGCGCACATAGTTTGAAATCTGGACATCGACATCGCGCCACACCGTGCCAGCGATGCCACGATGGCGCGGCAGATAACGCTGGAACCATTCAAAAATCAGCTCTTTGTCTTTGAGAAAAAAGAACACCAGCAGCGGCATTAATACCACATACACAATAAAAGTGATCAGCCCGACGACCGAGGATAAGGACAGCGACAACATGCGTTGGCCGTAGTTGGCGATCTCAATCCGAATAGCAATAATCAAATCGTTAATCTGGTCAACGGTGATCAGCTCAGGATAGCGTTCGGGAAGCTGTAACAGCGCGTTCTGCCCTTGTGATAGCATGTTTGGAAGCTGCTGCACCAGCTCGGTGATCTGACGCGAGACCATCGGCAGCACACCCAAAACCAGCGAGGCAGTAAAGAGCATAAAAGCGATAAACACGATGAGCACGCTAACAAATCGTGGCAATCCGCGACGCTGCAAAAATTCAACCAGCCCATCGAGCAGATAGGCGATGACGATGCTTGCCAACACCGGGGTGAGCATCTGCCCCAAGGTTAAGATAACCACGAGGATAACAAGCAAAGAAACGGCAAGAAAAACAATCTGAGGATCAGAAAAATTCCGCCGAAACCAGTGAGTGACTAATTGCATGGCGATGTCCTAAAATCGGCCCACTCGAAAATTATTTGTTGGGGACTTGTTCAATGGTGAACAAGTTGATATTAAACATTTTGGGTCAATGTAAAGCAAACATATCAAAGCTGACAACAGGTCATTTTTATGAACACAATAAGATTCGTTTTGCTGTTGAGCATGCTGCTGGTTGTTGGGTGTGCTAATTTAGACAAAACCGAGCAGCGCATGGTTTCAGGTGCTGCTATTGGCGGGGTGGTTGGTGGCCCAATTGGTGCTGGAGTTGGTGCCGGCGTGGGCTATGTTGTTGAACGCTCAGAGTCCAAAAAAGCTGATTAAGCCGATGCACTTCATTCATGCACGACATTGGCTCATTTTGAGCATGGTGCTGCTGCTTGGTGGCTGTAGCCGCATTGGGCTTGTGTATAACAGCAGCGAGTTTCTGATTCAGCGCTATGTGAATGGCTATATCAATCTGTCGCCTGAACAGCGGGAGCAGTGGCGACCGCAGCTAAAAGCCGCGCTCGCTGCCCACCGCGCCGAGGATTTACCCGCAGTTGCAGCATTTATTGACCAGTTGCGACAGCTCACCCAGGGTGAGTTGACCGTTATTCAGTTGCAACAACTGCGCACTGAATTGGACAGGCTTTATCGGCAACATGCTCGTCGTGCCGTGGATTTGGCGGCACCGCTGTTGGCTGAGTTAAATTCAGCACAGATTGATGCCTTGGCGCGGCGGTTTGAACGCGACAGGCGCAAGGCGCAGGATAAACTCGACGACTATGATCCAGCGCAAGAGGTGCGTAAACGCAGAGAACGCTATGTTGAAAATATTGCCGATTGGACAGGCGAGCTTAGCGATGCGCAGCAGGTGTTGATTGGCGAGATTGCGGCGCGGATTCCGCACAGTCAGGCGGCATTTAATGACTATCGCTTCCGCCAGCGGACACGCTTGATCGCGCTGCTGCGCTCTGGTGCCGATGAGTCCACGCTCAATGTGTTTTTAAGCCAATGGCTGATTGAGTTTCGTGACCAACCGCCCGCGATGGCGCAGGCATGGATCGAGACCGAGACGCTGATCAAAGAACTGATGGTTCGTCTGGTTGCCACGCTCGATGACCAACAGCGAGCGCGACTCGATGAGCGTCTTGGCAAATTGCATCAGGATGTCGTGCGCCTGACGCGCTAATGCGCGGTGGCAGCCTTAGCGCGTGTGCGCCAACAATTGCTCAATCATCCGCTCGGCTTGGAGTAGATAGCCGCCGCCGAAGAGATTGAGATGGTTCAGAATGTGATACAGATTATAGAGTGATTTGCGGGTTTTGTAGCCCGCATCCAGCGGCCAGGCCTCACGATAGGCGGCATAAAAACGCGCCCCAAAGCCACCAAATAACTCGGTCATCGCCAAATCGGTTTCACGATCACCATAATAGACTGCTGGATCAAAGATTACTGGTGCACCGCTGGCATCATAACCGAGATTGCCCCCCCACAGGTCGCCATGCAGCAAGGAAGCGGGCGGGTGATGGTCGAGCAAGGCCGACAGTGCGCCCAGCAGTTGTTCACCACTGCGTTGTAAACGCCCACCATAGCCATTGGCGGCGGCAAGCTGCAATTGCGCCGCCAGCCGTTGCTTGCAAAAAAAATCACACCAGTTGCTATCTAAGGTATTGAACTGCGGGGTGGCACCGATGGTGTTGTCGCGCTCCCAGCCATAATCTGAGCGGGTGGTGCGATGCAGTGCAGCGAGCTGGCGCCCAGCGGCAGCTTCATCAGTACGCCCACCCAGCGCGATATAGTCCATCACAATAAATGACTGCGCCCCGCTGCATCCCACCGTGAGTGGCTTAGGAACACGAATGGTCTGGCTTGCCGCTAATTCAGCCAGACCTGCCGCCTCTGCCTCAAACATCTCGCGGCGAGCAGCCTGATTGAGCTTGACAAAATATATTTGCTGGCCGTCGCTGATCTTGGCGGCTGAGTTAATGCAGCCGCCGCCGATGGTTTGGGTTGTTTTGCAGACAAAAGTACGGCCAATCACCGTCTCGATGTGCTCACTGATTGCAGTCCAGATGGTCATAGCTCTTAAAAAAATCTTGATAGTGAAATGGGTTATGGCAAGCCGCAGCCGCTGGATGCTTCTTCATTGGCGGTGCTGTTGGCGACATGACCACAGTATAGACGATCATCTACCAATAAAATTGATGAATTCGCATTGCTTTCGATAAGGCAATGGTATACATTGCATAGCGCATCATCAAAGCAGCTTGCGAGCCTGGATGCCGGTTTGGTGTCACGATCGCGTTTGCTGTACATTAACGATTCAAGATTTTTCCTTTTCCGAGACTCGGGTTTGAGCTTCGGCACGCGAAGCAAGACGCGGATATAGATCACAGGAGCAGCTAAAGCATGAGCGTAAAAACCTACGACGCCGGTGTAAAAGAATACCGGGATATGTACTGGACACCGGATTATGTCCCTCTTGACACTGATTTGCTGGCCTGCTTTAAATGCACTGGTCAACCAGGTGTCCCGCGCGAAGAGGTCGCCGCTGCCGTCGCCGCCGAATCCTCGACTGGCACCTGGAGTACGGTGTGGTCTGAGCTACTCACCGACATGGAGTATTACAAAGGTCGCGCCTATCGCATCGAAGATGTGCCCGGTGATAGCGAATCGTTCTATGCCTTCATCGCCTACCCCATCGATTTGTTTGAAGAAGGCTCAGTTGTTAATGTGCTGACCTCGCTGGTTGGCAATGTCTTTGGCTTCAAAGCCTTGCGTCATCTGCGCTTAGAAGATATCCGTTTCCCAATTGCCTATATCAAGACCTGCATGGGGCCACCCAACGGTATCCAGGTCGAGCGCGATAAAATGAACAAATATGGTCGTCCGCTACTTGGTGCGACCATCAAACCGAAGCTGGGCCTCTCAGCCAAAAACTACGGCCGAGCAGTCTATGAGTGCCTACGCGGCGGCCTGGACTTCACCAAAGACGACGAAAATGTCAACTCCCAGCCATTCATGCGCTGGCAGAACCGTTTTGAATTTGTTGCTG
>SKYD01000024.1 GCA_007128075.1 Thiorhodovibrio sp. | reverse complement strand
GGAGCTGGTGGTCGTTGCCGATCCCAAGCTGTTGCAAAAACGCGCCCGACAGTTGCGCTTGCCGCTGGTGCTGTTGCCATTTGACCCCAATGCACCAGCCCAACCGCAACCCGCTGGCCAGTTGCGCATCGCCCCCTGTGCCTTAGCGGCTCCTGCTGTCCCCGGGCAGTTAAACCCCACCAATGCCGCTTATGTGTTGGAGACCTTAACCCTTGCCTGTGAGGGCTGTCTGCAAGGCAGCTTTGCCGCGATGGTCACGGCTCCAGTACACAAGGGCATCATCAACGCGGCGGGGTTTGCCTTCACTGGACACACTGAGTTTCTGGCTGCTCGCTGTGCTGCCAAGCCATTGATGTTACTGTGTAGCGACCGCTTGCGGGTTGCACTTGCCACCACCCATCTGCCACTGCGGGCGGTTGCTGAGGCGATCACCCAAGAGCGGCTAGAGGGCATTGTGCGGATTCTGGATGCTGGATTGCGTCAGCAATTTGGGCTGCCCGCGCCGCGCATTCTGGTCTGTGGGCTCAACCCTCACGCTGGTGAAGATGGGCATCTCGGGCATGAAGAGCAACAGATCATCATCCCATTGCTCACCAAACTCCGTGAACAAGGACTCAATCTGATCGGCCCGGTGCCTGCTGATACTGCATTTATTCCCCAGCGGCTCGCAACAGCGGATGCAGTGTTGGCGATGTATCACGACCAAGGGCTGCCGGTGCTCAAACACCACGGCTTTGGACGGGCGGTGAATGTCACCCTGGGGCTGCCGATTGTGCGCACCTCAGTCGATCACGGCACCGCGCTGGAGCTAGCAGGCAGTGGTCAGGCCGATGCAGGAAGCCTTGAGGCGGCGCTTGAATTGGCGTTAGCCTTAGTTCAGGCAAACGCCACTGGACGGCCTAAAACACGATAAGTTCCTAAACTTCCCGCCAGCCCGATGATCAGTGCGCTGCCGAGGATGCCGATCAGCCACAGTCCGGGATTGAGTGGAACCGCAAGATCAAATAACTCACGCGCCACCAGCCAGCCAATCAGTTGCGCGCACAGAGTGGCGACCAGGCCAGCGAGCAAGCCAGTGACAGCAAATTCAACGATGAGACTGCGCAGCAACTGATCGCGGCGCGCCCCAAAGGTGCGCAGCACGCCCTGTTCAAGGCGGCGTTCGGCAAGGCTGGCCTGAATACCAGCAAACATCACCAGCAATCCTGCCAACACTGTAAACAAAAAAACATATTCAATGGCGCGTGCGCCCTGACCGATCACCGTGCGCACCTGATTGAGAATGGCATCGATATCGAGCACTGTGAGTGCTGGAAATTCTGCCAACACCTCGGCAACAAAACGCCCATCTTCAGGGGGCAAATAAAAACTGGTGACATAGGTCGCCGGGGCCTGCGCGAAACTGGCCGGGGTGCCAATGACAAAAAAATTGACATTAAAATTATCCCATTGCACCTGTCTGAGGCTGGTCACTGGCGCACTGAGCGGCTGCCCACCGATCCAAAACTCCAGCGTATCGCCGAGTGCAATCCCGAGCGTTTCCGCAATTCCTGTTTCCAGTGACAACTGCGCAGTTGTCGTCTCTTCAGACCACCACGCCCCAGCCTGAATGCGGTTATCTAATGGCAGCGCAGCGGCGAAACTGAGGTTAAATTCACGGGTTGCCAAGCGTCGCGCTCGGGCATCGGGGAATTGATCGGGGTCGAGCGGCTGGTCGTTGATTGCGGTTAGGCGGGCGCGAATCATCGGATACATCGCTTCAAACTCAACGCCACGATTGGTTAGAAAATCAGTTAACGCTGCAACCTCGTGGGGCTGAATGTTGACCAAAAAATGATTGGGCGTGGTGTCGGGAAGACTGGCTTCCCAGGCTTGCAGCACATCCAGCCGCACAATGGCGAGCAATAGCAGCGCCAAAATCCCTAACCCGAAGCCCACAATTTGCAAGATAGCAGCACCAGGACGGCGGGCAACGCCAGCCAGCCCCAGCCGCCAGATACCGCGCAAACGACCGCTGAGTCGGCGCGCCAGCCACACCAGCCCACCACCGAGGGCAGCGAGTGCCAGAATTGCCGCGCTGATTCCGCCGAGTAATTGCGCGGCGAGCACGGCATCATTGGCCTGCCAGACCAATAACAAAGCCAAGGCAGCGCAGGCACTGAGCGCGGCGATGGTCACCGAACCACGCGGAGCGCCAAGTTCACGACGCAGCACGCGCACTGGCGGAACTGCGCTGAGTTGCAGCAAGGGCGGCACGGCAAAGCCTGCCAATGCCAGCAATCCGGTGCCTAAGCCGAGAATCACCGGATTCAATGAAGCGGCGGGCAGTGGCTCATTGAGCCAATCTGCCAGCAGCCAAAGAAAACCCGCCTGCGCGAGATAGCCCAGCACACAGCCGATCAGCCCGGCAATGATTCCAAACAGCACCAGCCGCAGTAAAAACAGACGGGTTAACAGGTGCCGTGGCGCACCGAGACAGCGCATAATAGCAATGGCATCGGTTTGACGCTCCACCAGCCGCCGACTCGACAACGCCATGGCGGCACCAGCAACCAACAGCGTGGTCAGTGCTGCAAGATGCAAAAAGCGGGTGGCGCGTTTGATCGCCGTTTCCAGCGCCGGGCGGGTGGTGCGGGCATCAATCAGCTCGCTCTCAGGTGTCAAACGCGGAGCCAGCCACTGCGCAAAGTCGTCGATCTCGCGCACCGCGCCAGCCACCAACAGCCGATACTCAACACGGCTGGCGGCAGTCACCAGCCCGGTTGCTGGCACATCCTCCAGTGCTAACAACAAACGCGGCGCAAAGCCGGCGAATTGACCGCCACGGTCTGGTTCATAGGTCAGGATGCCACTGATCGTCAGTTGCGACTGACCTAGCTGAATTGCAGTGCCTAGCCTGACACCTAAGCTGTGCAGCAGTCGGGCTTCAACCCAGACCTCACCAGCGGGCGGCCCCTGAGTTCGTGATTCGGCTGGCGCATCCGCTGTCAATTGCACCCGCAACTCACCACGCAGTGGATAGTGATCATCAACGGCTTTGACGGCGACAAGCTGGCTGTCATCGCCAGACATCACCACACTGCGAAAGGTTAAAATTTGGCTGGTTTGCAAATTGCGGGCGTGAGCCTCGGCAAGCCAGGCCGCAGCAGGTGGGATGGAGCTTTCAATCGCCAGATCAGCGGCAATCAGCTCACCACCTTGGCGAATCAAACCGCGTTCGATGCGGTCAGTAAAAAAGCCCACTGCAGTGATGGCGGCAACCGTGAGAATTAAAGAGGCCGCCAGTAGAACAAATTCGCCGCTGCGCCAGTCGCGCCGTAACAGCCGCCAAGCAAGTCGTAATGCGATCATTTTTAGTTAGAGTACGATGTCAGGAACATTATGCAAAAAATATTGTGTTTTTTGCTCACGCCAATGTCTCCACCTCAAACCCCACCACCCGCCGTTTCTCGCGGCTGAACTCGATGCCGATGAGATGAATCGGCTGCTTGAGCGCCCGATATTTGGCAGCATAGTCGCGGTCTTTGAGCTGTTGCAGGGCGCGACCTTTGGGGGTGATCTCGACGACTTTGAACTCGAATAAATAAACATTTTGGTTAAACTTTAGTGCCAGATCCAGCCGCCCGTGGTTGCTGCTGTCCTCGGGGGTTAAATCCAATCCCAAAGCGGCGAAGTAAGCGTAAAACACACTGGCATAATAGCCTTCATAGTGGGCGATGGGGTTGTTGCGGTACCAGTCGCTTGGAATGCTGGCGAAAAATGCAGTAAATAGTTGTTCCATGCCGGCAAAGTCGTTGGCGAGTAATAATTCACCAAGTTGCCGTTTGTTGCCGAGCATGGTCTGACCGTTGGGTGTCCAGGTCTTGAGTAGGCTGTTATTCAGGCTTTGATAAACTTCATGGTTTGGATAGCGCAGTCGGTACCAATATTCGCCGAAGCGTTGCTGCTCGGCGGCGATGGTCAAATAGCCGGTTTGAAACAACAACGCCTCGGTGGCGATATGATCGACATCGAACGCGGACAGCAGCGCGGCATCAGTTTCCAACTGTCCCAGTTGTGGCAGCCAGGTATGGCGCTGGCTGAGTAAGTCAATTAAAAAAGTCGGCGTGGCAGTCTCAAACCACCAAGGACGAAACTGGCGTTTTTGAAACAGCAGCAAGACATCAAATGGGTTGTAGACCGTCTCGCCAGTCCAGTTGTAGCCGTTGTACCAACGGCGAATTTCATCGCGATCCAGGTCGAACAATTCTGGAGCGAATACGGTCTCTAAATCCGCTTCGGTATAACCGCACAGTGCCGAGTATTCGGGATCAACGGTGATGTCGTTGAGATTATTTAATCCCGAGAACAGGCTCACTTTGCTGAATTTTGATACCCCAGTGAGCAACACAAAGCGCAGATGCGCATCGGCACCCTTGATGGTTGAATAAAGATTGCGCAGACCGTCGCGCATGGTGCGGGCGGTTTCGGGGTCGGTGAGGTTGTCGAGAATCGGTTTGTCGTATTCATCAATCAACACCACCACGCGCTGACCGATGTGGGCGTGGATTTCACGGATCAAGCCAAGAAAACGCCCTGAAATGCTTTGGTGTGGACTGCGCACGCCAAGGCGGGTTTCGTTGTCGGTGAGCAGTTCGCCAATCTTGGCATCCAGCTCGGCACGGCTGTGCAACACGCCCTCGGCGAAGCTCAGGCGAATCACGGGATAGCGGGTTTGCCAATCCCAGCGGTCGTGGATATGCAGTCCGCGAAACAACGGCTCGTTGCCCTCAAACAGCTCTTTGAGCGTGTCTAGAAACAGTGATTTGCCGAAACGACGCGGGCGGGAGAGAAAATAGTACTTGCCTTGCTCAATTAAGCGATGGGCAAAGCCGGTTTTATCGACATAGTAATGATTTTCAGTGCGGATTTCGCTGAAGGTCTGAATGCCGATGGGCAGTTTTAGGCGGGACTGTATCATCGGTGGTGAGGATGCTTGTTGTTTTAAAGTGTTCATGTCGCCAGCGTCTCCACCTCAAACCCCACCACCCGCCGTTTCTCGCGGCTGAACTCGATGCCGATGAGATGAATCGGCTGCTTGAGCGCCCGATATTTGGCAGCATAGTCGCGATCTTTGAGCTGTTGCAGGGCGCGACCTTTGGGGGTGATCTCGACGACTTTGAACTC
>SKYD01000204.1 GCA_007128075.1 Thiorhodovibrio sp. | reverse complement strand
TTTCTCGCACATGACGGGAAACGGTCAATTTGAGTACGCTAGCCAAACTATAAAACAACAACTTAGCAGATGGGTCTTTGTCAGAAACCGTACTCAATATGAAAGTGATAGGTGTTAAGCAATTACATTGATTTGTGCAGCGACATCAAGTATATTAAATTGCTTTTCACTACATTAAAAATGTGTGCGATTTTTGTTAAATCGTGCTTCACTTTGATGCGACTCGTTAGCGGGTCGCTCGTCATCTATGATTGGCCCCTATGAAAGAAGACCAAGGCGTCGCCTATAACGATGCACTGATTAAACGAGCGCAGAGTCAAGGCCAAAGCCGTCAGCTTGAGATGCGGCTTTTTACACATTTTGGTATACGCTGTACGCTACAAATGATTGATGAGCGGATTCGTATCGCCGGGCGCATCGTTGGGGTTGCTGAGAATGAATTTTTGATTGTCCGCATCGCGGCTGGCAAAAATTTTGTGAAAATTCGAGATTTTACCCCAGATTTAATCATGCGCTTTGCCTCAGAAGGCAGCGTCTATGGCTTTCGCTCGCCCGTGATTGGCACCGTCGATCTGCCAACGATGGTGTTTCTTGGCTGGCCAGAGAGTGTGGAAGTGGTTGCACTGCGCTCGCATGAGCGGGTGCGCTGCTTTATCCATGCCCAATTGCATGTCGATAAACAGCAATTTTCCACCAGCATTATTGACCTTTCCATCGGTGGCTGCCGCATTGCCATGGATGCACAATTTAACGCGGCAGCATCAGGTTTTTGGCCAGATAGCAAGGTCGTCATCGAACTGGATATCGGCGATGGGCTGGGCACCCGCAAAATTGGCGGGGTGATCAAAAGTATCGAAGACAACGAGGGTCGGCAACGCTATGGTGTGATGTTTGACAATTTAGATTCAGAACTCAGCCTTGCCGTCGATGGCATGATCGAGCGGCTGCGGGCATTTTTATAAAAATTTGCCAGCCCCAAGCCATGTCTCAATCAATCACCACCCCGCCAACGGTCTGGTTTGTTGGTGCCGGACCTGGTGCGCCTGATCTGATCACGGTGCGCGGGAGCCAATTATTAGCATCCGCTGGGGCAATTTTATACACTGGTTCTTTGGTCGCCGATACGGTGTTGCAATGGGCCGCGCCTGAGTGCGAGATTGCAGATTCAAAGTCGATGGATTTAGCCGCCGTCACCGACTGGCTGCTGACCCGCGCCCAGTGTCACACCACGGTGGTGCGTTTGCAAACCGGCGATCCAACCCTGTATGGGGTGACTGCCGAGTTAACCCGTCCGCTCGATGCGGCGGGAATTGCGGTCAAGCTGATACCTGGAGTGTCCTCGGCGATGGCAGCCGCTGCCGTTGCTGGCGAATGTCTCACCCTGCCTGAGATCACCCAAAGCGTGATTTTGACCCGCTTTTCTGAGCGTACCCCGATGCCGGAGACAGAATCTTTGCGCTCGCTGGCAGCGCACGGCTGCACGCTGTGCATTTTTCTGTCCATTGATCGCATCGAACAGGTGGTCGAAGAATTAACGGCAGCGGGCTGGGCGGCGACCGCGCCCGTGGTGGTGGTCTACAAAGCCACCTGGCCAGAGGAACGCATCGTGCGCGCCCCGCTTGCCGAGATTGCCGCTGCTTGTCGCGCCGCTGGCATCGAGCGTCAGGCGATGATCTTGGTCAGCCCCACCTTGGGGGTGCGCCAGCAATCACAACTAAGCACCTCTAAGCTCTACGATTCCACCTTTCCGCGCCGCTTTCGCAACAAATAGATGTCCATCAGCCAGCCTTTGCGCGCCCGCAACGCCGCCTTGGTTTCCAACACCGTTGCACAGATGTCATCGAGTGGACCGGCAAGCAGCGTCTCATCAGCCCCACCGAGATCGCCAGCCCAGTAAAGATCAAAATCCTGCCCCTGAAAACGCTGAAACGATGCGTTGTAGTCGAGCATCACCACAGCGTTGTCAATGGCATCGAGGTCGCAGGTTTCGGCATAACGCCCGGGCACAATGGCAATATTTTCACCGACGCGATTAAGCGGGATGCAGTGTTTAGCGGTCAGTGCCTGCACCGAGGTGATTCCCGGAATCATCTCTAATTTGAGGGTTTCAGGTGCGGTGGCGACCTGTTCGGCGATCAGGCTCACGGTTTGATCATAAAGCGACGGATCGCCCCAGATCAGAAAAGCACCGTGTTCGCCAGGGTGTAGCTGGTTATCAATCAGGTTGGCGAACAGTGTGCGCTTTTGTTGATGCCATTCGCGCACGCCTTCTTGATAGCCCGACGCGGTCATGGTGCGCGGCGGACTCGGCACCACCACAATACGATAGTCGCGCTCGCCAGCAAACCGCGCCAGCATCTCGCGCCGCCGGTTCACTAACGCCTCTTTGCCGCGCCCCGCCTTTTCTAATAGAAAAAACACCGCTGCTTGCTGCATGGCGTGGATCGCTTGCAGAGTGAGATACTGATCATCACCTGGACCGATGCCGATAAGCTGAATGGTTTTGACTGCATCGCGCACAGCTTCGCTTTTTAGTGTATTATTCATCGTTTATTGATTGTGCCACTGAGATTCCTATGGTTAAAAGCATGACCGCCTTTGCCCGTGCCGCCTGTCCACTCGACAGCGGCGATTTGCGCTGCGAAATCCGTAGCGTCAACCATCGCTTTCTGGAACCTGCACTGCGGCTGCCAGAAGAGTTTCGCGCCCTAGAGCCGTGGATTCGTGAGCGACTTGGACGGGTGCTGAGTCGCGGCAAGGTGGATGTGATGTTGCGCTATAATCCGCATCCCGCACCAGCCGCCACGCTGCAGCTCAATGAGCCACTGCTCGGTCAACTGCTTGACACCTTAGAGCGCATCAATCAACAACTCAGTCAATCCGCCCCGATTGCCGCAACTGAGCTGCTGCGCTGGCCTGGGCTGCTGGTCGAGCCAGATGCCGACAATAACGCATTGCAAACCGCCGCTCAGCAATTGGTCGATCAGGCACTAATGGATTTGGTGCAAGCACGGGTGCAGGAGGGTGAACGCTTAGCAATGCTGATTGTACAGCGCAGCACCAAACTTAGCACACTGGTTGCTACAGTGCGTGAGCGGCGACCGCAATTGTTAAGCGAACAGCGCGAGCGGATATTGACACGGCTTGCTGAGATACAGGCCGAACTTGATCCCTCACGGCTTGAACAAGAACTGGCACTGTTAGCCCAGCGCAGCGATGTCGCTGAAGAGCTCGATCGGCTCGATGCCCATCTACACGCCATCGACCACAGCCTTCACGCCACCGAACCAGCGGGGCGGCGGTTAGATTTTTTAATGCAGGAACTCAACCGCGAGGCCAATACCTTGACTGCCAAATCAACTGACATCGAGATCACCCGGCTGGCTGTTGAGATGAAGGTGCTAATCGAACAGATGCGCGAACAGGTGCAGAATATTGAGTGAAAAACCAAAAAAGTGCCGGTCTTTCCCGGCTGTCAGCTCTGACGAGCCACCCAAAAAGGTCACATCGCTCGCTCAACCTCAATCAACGATGTGATACACCGGGGCTTTTTCCATCGTCCACTCGCCGGACTCAGGATCACGGCGCGACAGGGTCAGCGCATGCCAGTTGTCGTCGTCGAGTTTTAAGAAATCGCCACGGTAGTAATACCCAGGCCAGCGGGTTTCCTGACGGAACAGGGTGTGCTGGGTGACGCATTCCGAGGCGATGGCGCGGTGTTTAAGCTCCCAAGTTCGCTGAAGTTGGTGCAAATCTTCAGCGCCGACTTTTTCCAAGTCCTCATGCAGGATGCGCAGCTTTTCCAAGCCGAATTTGAGCAGCGGCTCGTTGGTCATGTAATTGACGCTGATGCCGCCGACATATTCGTCCATGATTTTTTCCAGCCGTTGCAGACCATGAATCGGCAGGATGTAGCTCGGCGAGACGGTGCCAGCAACGATCTCGTTGCGATAGATCTGGTAATGCTCCAGCGGTTTGTAGATCTCGGCGCGTAACTGCTCGATCTGGGCATCGGAAATCTGCACGGTTTCGTTGGCGTGATCGCGGATGTATTTCACCGCTGCCTTGGCTGCCAGTCGCCCTTCAGTGAACGAGCCAGACGAGAAAGCATGCGCCGTGCCGCCAAGCGCATCACCGGCACCGAACAGCCCTTCGACAGTCATCATGCGGTTGTAGCCCCAGAAGTATTCGCTCGGCGACAGGTCTTCCGGACCGCTGGCCCAGGCGCCGGAACAGGTGGCGTGCGAGCCCATGACATAAGGCTCGGAGGTGGTCAATTCGGGGTTGATGTATTTGGGATCGATGTCTTGCGATGCCCACACCACCGCCTGACTGACGGTCATCCCGAGGAAGTTTTCCCAGCCGACGACCTCTTTGTGCGAATCTTGGAAGGCCTCTTTGGTAACCATGTGAATCGGCCCACGACCAGCGGCGACCTCTTTCAAGAACGCATGGTTGCGTAGACAGGTGGGCACGGGATGATGGTCGATGTACTCGCCAACCATCGCCTTGGTGTCCTCGTACCAGGTCTGTTCGTACTGCTCACCATAGGCATTTTGGGTGTAGGTCTTGAGGTGCAAGAAATACGCACCGACTGGGCCGTAGCCGTCTTTGAAGCGACACAACACGATGCGATTTTCCATCTGCGTCATCTTGGCACCCGCCATGATCGGCAGCGCATAGGCCGAGGCACTGCTCCAAGGTGCATACCAAGTGCGCCCCATGCCTTCGCCGACTGAACGCGGCTTGAAGATGTGCGAGGCACCGCCTGCGGCAACGATGACACATTTTGCCTTGAAAACATGCAGATCACCCGTGCGGACATTAAAGCCAATCGCACCACCGACGCGGTTGGCTTTGCTCTCGTCCATCAACAGATGGGTGACCATGATGCGGTTATAAATCTTATCAGCGGACTTCTTAGCCGCCTCGGCGACGATGGGCTTGTAGCTCTCGCCGTGGATCATGATCTGCCATTTGCCCTCGCGTTGATAACGCCCGTTTTCGGGGTTGCGCATCAGCGGCAGACCCCATTCCTCGAACTTATGCACCGCTGAATCAACATGGCGTGCCATGTCGTAAGCAAGATCTTCGCGCACCATGCCCATCAGGTCATTGCGAGCATAGCGGACATGATCTTCGGGCTGATTCTCGCCCCACTGCATCCCCATGTAACAGTTGATGGCATAGAG
>SKYD01000272.1 GCA_007128075.1 Thiorhodovibrio sp. | reverse complement strand
GCCTCAGCCAAGCGTGAGGTGAATAGCCGTGCCTCTTGAATGGCGTGGGCATAACACTCATCGGCAACATATTTGCGTAAATCGCTTTTAATATCGTCTAAATTGATAAAAGATTTGCGCGGTGGAGATGCTTCTAAAACACTTTTTAGTGTGTTAACATTTTTTCGGATAGTATTTAAGTCTGTTTCAGCTTTGGCGGCTTGGCTTTTATCGGCACCCACTTTGGCAGCTTCTAATTCACGGCACAAGCGCCCAAATTGTTGATGGCTTTTGGGATCAACCTCTAGCCGTTGGCTGGTTTCATCTGGCACCGAATAAATCTGCGTGGTGGTGAAGGTGCAGCGTTGCGATTTGGCGGGCAGTAAATCACACCCCAGCCAAGCATTCACAAAGGTGCTTTTTCCAGCCTTTTCTAAACCCACCACGGCAATGCGAAATTCGCTTTTGTCCAGCCGTTTCTTTTGGCGTTCAGCTTGCGCCCCTTCGTCGCTTAATGTGTGCTCAATCTCGGTTGTGCCGTCGAGGGCGCGCACTTGTGGCAACTGTGCCAATTGACTAGCGTAACGACGCACGGCAATTGCATCTTCAAGGCGTTTGGCATAAAAAGCGTAGGCAGTTTTCCAGTCCATGATAGTCACTTCTCTTTTGTTAGCGTTAGCGAGTTGTAAAATAATTTGGAGCGAGTAATTTAGATATTATTGCGTTTCTATTGTGAACAAAAAAATTACTGTCCACTGCGTACTAACTGTACTGCATAGGCGCGACCCTTATTGCGGTAGTTGGCATAACCATGACTAAAGTTGATACCCCACGCGCTGTTCGAGCTGTCCGCATGCGACGAAACCGACCAAAACCAATTAAAAGATGTATTTGGAAACGCGACTTGGCAAATGGTAGGACTTTGATACTTGCCTTGGCAGGGTTCCTCGCTGCCATTCCAAGTTTTTGGTTGACCACTCGTGCATAAAATCAGGGTTTTCAATTCTTCAATAGTTGGTATTCTCCAATCCCGATGACCATCAAAGCCACCTTTCGAATTCATATCATTTGTAGCTTGTAATATTTCATTCCATGTATATCTGCTCATCACACCAACACAAATGTTATCCTTCCAAGTTTGACCCAGCGCACAGCGCATCCATTGTAAGCTGGTTATTGTATCGATCACTGTCCCATCACCGAGATCAAGATAGCGTTTTTCGTAACCAATCCGAGGATGATTTTTTTCTAAACGCTGCGGCGGTGTTGCCGCTGGCTCAACTATCGTGGCTGGAGCTTGCCAAGCTTGACGCGCCTGTTGGCGCATCTTTGCACGCTCTTTAAGACTTGCCCAAAAATCTTCTTCCAGATTGTAATCACATTGCGGACAAAGCGGATTGCTGTTTTCAATTGCAGCCTCACAAATCGGGCAGATATCATAAATTTTTGACATGCAAAAAAAACTCCTCGTTATCGAATTTAGCCTGTTAAATTGTACAACTAAAATCACTGTCCGCCGCGCACGAAGCGTACAGCATGGACATTATCCTTAAAATCATAGTGAGCGCGACCATGATTAAAGCTAACAATCCACACGCTAACAGAACTATATGCAATCGACGATGCCGACCAAAAATATGCTGAAAGCAAGCTTTTTAGTGTATTTGGGAACGATTCTTGACAAATTGTCGGTTTTTTATAATTGCCTTGACAAAGTTTTGCGATGTTATTCCAAGTTTTTGGTTGACCGCTGGTGCATAAGATCAGGGTTTTCAGTTCATCAATAGTCGGTATTCGCCAATCCTGATGGCCCGCAAAACCGCCCTGTGCATTCAAGTCTTCGGCAAATTCAAAAGCTTTTTTCCATGTGTATCTGCTAACCATACCAACACAGGTGTCATCTCTCCAAGTTTGACCCAGCGCACAACGCATCCATTGCAACCCCGTCACGGTGTCGATGACTGTTCCATCGCCGAGATCAAGATAGCGTTGTTCGTGACCGATTTGTGGTTTCTTGACTTTTAGAGGTGGAGGCGACGACATTGGTTGCTGTTTTTCGGGAGTATGCTCCTCGGATAGCATGGTCATTATCGATATAAATTCTACTTGTTCACTAGGCGTTGGTAGTTCCGCTGTCGGCATTTCTTGAGCGTGCTTCTCTTGCCAAGCCTGACGCGCTTGTTGGCGCATCTGTTCGCGTTCTCTGCGACTTGCCCAAAAATCTTCTTCCAAATCGTAACCGCATTGCGGACAAGGTGCCGTGCTGTTTTCAATCTTAAATTCACAAATTGGGCAGGCATTCAGCGATGTTGACATATCAGTAAACTCCTCGTTTCAAAATATCGTGTTTAATTGTATACTAAAATTCCTGTCCGCCGCGCACGAAACGCACAGCGCTATTAAATAAGCAGATTATGCTGTTTATCTATCGATCCAATCTGCTGCTCTGGCGAGCGTTTGGGGCGCGGTCTATACTAGGTCGATTCGATAACTTCAGTTAAATAGCTCAATTATTATGCGCCACGCCACTGACGACTTGCGTATTCGTGACATTAAACAGGTGATCTCGCCGCAAGCGCTGCACGATCAGTTCCCGATCACCGATGCCATTGCCAGCACGGTACATCACGCCCGCCGCGCCATTCAGCGCATTCTGCATGCTGAGGATGATCGGCTCCTGGTCATCATCGGCCCTTGTTCGGTTCATGATCCCAAGGCGGCGTTTGAATACGGTCAGCGGCTGCATGAGCAGATGGTGGCTCTGGGCGATCAGCTCATGATCGTGATGCGGGTTTATTTTGAAAAACCGCGCACCACCGTTGGCTGGAAGGGGCTGATCAACGATCCGCATCTGGACAACAGCTTTGAGATTAACCAAGGGCTGGGGCTGGCGCGTCAGTTATTGCTTGATCTCAATGCCTTGGGGATTGCCGCTGGCACTGAGTTTCTGGATTTGATTAGTCCACAATACATCACTGATCTCATCAGTTGGGGGGCGATTGGGGCGCGCACCACCGAAAGCCAAGGGCATCGTGAGCTTGCCTCGGGGTTGTCCTGTCCCATTGGGTTTAAAAATGCCACCGATGGCAGCGTCAAGGTGGCGATTGATGCCATTCACGCCGCAGCCCGTCCCCATGTGTTTATGTCGGTGACCAAAGAAGGCCATTCAGCGATTTTTAGCACCGCTGGCAACGAAGACACCCATGTCATTCTGCGCGGCGGTATCCGTCCCAATTATGACCTCGAAAGCGTGGCCATTGCCGCTGATGCGATCATCGAATCTGGGTTGACTCCCAAAATTATGATCGACTGTAGCCATGCCAACAGCCGCAAAAATCCCGACAATCAGTTGCGGGTTGGTGCCGATGTCGCCGGTCAGATTGCCCGTGGCGACGGGCGGCTGATGGGGGTGATGATTGAAAGCCACTTGGTCGGCGGCCGCCAAGAGCTGCATCTAGGCAGCGAGCTGGTGTATGGTCAGAGCATCACCGATGCCTGCATCAGTTGGGCGGATAGCGTGCCGCTGCTAGAACAACTCGCCGAGGCTGTCGAGCGGCGTCGCGGCCGACAAGCTTAAAATTGGAATTGGCTGAGTGCTGCCACCGCTTTGGCAAGCATCGCCGCCTGCTGATTGGCGCGTTGGGTTGGTTCAGGCTGGGTGCATAGAAATTCACAAAGTGAATCAGTTGGAGTTTCAAAGATGCAATGGCCCGCCCCATCAATTTTGGTCAACTGCGCTTGACGGGCAATGGCAAAGATCGGCTCGCCGTTGCCATAGGCGTTGCAGTTGGTCGGCTCTCCTGTCAGCCCAATCAGCGGCACCTGCAATCGCTGTGCCGCCTGCCGCCCCAGGTCTTGGCTATCGACCAGATCCAGCGTCAACACCCCCACCGCTTGGGGGTCGTGGTCAGCGGCGATCAGAGCCGCCAGCCCACCTGCTGAAAAGCCAGCATAAACCACTGTATCAGCAGTTAATTCTCGCGCCAACCGCACCATGTCCAGCCCATTTTGCACATGCCCGCCCCGCCACAAACGACTGTGACAATAATCGAGCGTCGCCACCCTCACCCCGCTGGCTGCCAACACGGTCGCCAGACCCACCATCTGATCTTGGCTGCGCAAAAAGCCATGCCCTAAGATCACCAGCCCACGGGAGTCAACCGCCGTTGGCTGATACACCCGATAAGTTAACGGACAGGCTCCTGCAGTCACCAACTGCGCTGCATAGATCTGCACGGTTTCGCTGTCAATTGGTTCTAGCGTGACGAATCGAGCACATCCACCGCTGATAAGCATCAGCCAGCACAAACACGCAGCGAAATATCTTGACAACATAATGCAACCTTTGGCGCGGTGTTAAAAAGAAAATCACCCATTAAATCCCCAATACAGGCTATAATAACCTGTCACAGGGTCTTTTAATCCTTATTCATCCGCATGAAGCGCGACCCGTGTTGTCGTCAATCATGCCCGAGGTTCGCCTTCCATTATGGATTCTTCTCTATCTACTGTTATTGACGGCACGATGTCTTTCAAAAGTTTTGATCAACTAGAACTCGCGGAGCCAATTGCCCGCGCTGTTGCTGAGTTAGGCTACGAATTGCCCACCCCGGTGCAACAACAATGTATCCCGCCGCTGTTGGCAGGACGCGATGTGCTCGGTCAGGCGCAAACAGGAACCGGCAAAACCGCTGCCTTTGCGCTGCCGATGCTCAGTCGCCTCACACCAGAGCATCCCCAGCCCCAGGTGTTGGTGCTGACCCCCACCCGCGAGCTGGCGTTACAGGTCGCCGAGGCCTTCCAAGGCTATGGCCATCATCTGCCAGATTTTCATGTGCTGCCGATCTATGGC
Source organism: Thiorhodovibrio sp. (assembly GCA_007128075.1). GTDB lineage: Bacteria > Pseudomonadota > Gammaproteobacteria > Chromatiales > Chromatiaceae > Thiorhodovibrio_B. Next base: position 403 of record SKYD01000272.1, on the reverse strand, counting down.
GGCCAGAGCTATAGTCTGCAAATTCGCCAACTGCGCCGTACCCCGCAAGTGATCGTCGGCACCCCAGGGCGGGTGATGGATCACATGCGCCGCGCCACCTTAAATCTCAGCTCGCTGCGGGCGTTGGTGCTCGATGAGGCCGACGAAATGCTCAACATGGGCTTTGCTGATGATATCGACTGGATTCTCGAACAATGTCCACAAGGCATGCAGCGGGCGTTATTCTCGGCAACCATGCCGCCGGTAATCAAACGCGTGGCGCAGGCGCATCTGACCGATCCTGTCGAGGTGCGGGTGCGGGCAGCAACGGCCACTGTCGATACCATCGACCAAAGTTACTGTTTGGTCACCCGATTTCACAAGCTCGATGTGCTCACCCGCCTGCTGGAGGTGGAGCCATTCG
>SKYD01000023.1 GCA_007128075.1 Thiorhodovibrio sp. | reverse complement strand
GTCAAGGCGAGTCTAGCCAACGCATGGCAGTACAGCAAACGGAAGAAGTCAGTCAAGTGGCTTCTGCCAGTACAGAAATGTCCGCTTCCGCCACTCAGGTCGCTGCACAAGCAGGCTCAACTCAAGAAGCCGCTCATCAAGCCACCATACAAACGCACGAAGGCGTACAGGTCGTGGGCAATACCGTTAGCGCAATTGATCAACTTGCGAGCGAAATGAGTGAGCTGCTGACGATTTTGTCTCGCTTGGAACAGGGCAGTGAACAAATCGGCGATGTGATCAATACCATTGACACCATTGCGAAACAAACCAATTTACTCGCGCTGAATGCGGCGATTGAAGCCGCAAGAGCCGGTGAGTATGGTCGCGGCTTTGCGGTTGTTGCTGATGAGGTGCGACAATTGGCGAGCAGAACGCAAGGTGCCACCGGTGAAATACAAACGATCATTCACAGTGTTCAAAATGCAGCGGCGGATGTTTCACAAGCGATTGAGCGCGGCGCGGAAAAGGCAAATCGCTGTGCAACTCAGGCCCAACAAGCCGGCACCGCACTCAATGGCATTAATGCCAGCGTTAGTCAGGTCAACGAATGGGGTTCGCAAATCGCAACCGCAGCCAGTGAACAAAGCCAAGTGGCTGAAGAGATTAGCTCTAGCCTTGCACGCATTAATCAATTAGTGGCCGAATCGTTAGATGAATTGCATCAAAGCCAAGCGGTGACCAATAAACTGGCTGATCGCGCCGACTCTTTGAGCCACTTAATCAGTCGCTTCAAGATTTGATAGCAGACAAGAAACACTCATTCATGTGGGCGATCATCGGCTTGTTCGCCTTGCACCCGATTACGCCCCTTCGTTGTCTTGCCAGCGCTGCCAGCGCGTGAAGTCGGAGCCATCGCTGATCGCTAAACCGATTTGCTGCACCATCGCCAGTTCGTTGACAAATCCGCTTGGGGTTTCATTGGCGCCGACATAGTAGAGCCGAAACGAGCCATCCGCCATGGGCACCACCCGTGGAGTACCAACGGCAAACGCATCCCAGCGACCAGAACCTTTCGGCGCATGGCTAAAAATAGCCCCGTTGGGTTCGGCACCGGGCTGGCGCTGCCAGTCGCTGCCGTTGTCAGAAACAGCCAACCCAATTGAGCGATAGCCCCCTTCGCCGACCCCTTCATAGAACATCAGCCACTGGTCATTGTGGGCGAGCACATGCCGGGTGCCGATGCCCAGCGCATCGAATGCGCCCGGCGCGCCCGGGCCAAGCAGTTCGCCGCGTTTGGTCCAGGTCAGCCCATCGGATGATTCCGCCAGACAGACCACAAACACCATGCGTTGCGGGTCGAGAGTGTGGTAATACATGCGCCATAGGCCATCGGGAAACCGTCGCACTTGCGGCCAACCGCAGAGCGCCATATCCGGCTCGCCGGGGGCACCCAGATCGAGCAAGGCACCGCGATAAGGCCCTTCCAAGCGGAGCCAATGCACCCCATCGCGGGACAGCGCACACCCCAGCCGCAGTTGCAAGCCCTTGACCTCAAACTGCCCGATGCGGGTTCGCGTGTGATCGCCGCCGAAATACCACATCCAATACAGTCCTGCGTTCCTCACGACATCACTGACCCCGACATGGGATGAATCAAACCGTGCAGGGTCGGGATGCGGATCGAACACCGCCCCTTGGGTCAGCGAACCTTGAACCCGCGTCCAGTGCAGTCCGTCAGCAGACAGCGCCAAGCCACATCGCCCGGTGGGTAAATTGATTTCGGGATCAAAGGTACTGTCGCGCCCGTAGTACCACATCTGCCAGCGGCCATCGGCTTCGCGCCGCACCACCGGGCCAGACACCCGCTGATCGTCCCAAGCACCAGCGGGTCCAGGGGAAAACAACAAACCAGGCGCCGCTGCGGTGGTGGTGGGGGTCGCTAACATCGTATGTGTCTCCGTGGTGAATGGTTGCGGCCTGCTGGCCGAAAAACAGCGCATGGTTACAATGTATACGCACAATCTACCGTAAACCGTAGGGGCGGTTCGCGAACCGCCCCTACTCAACCAACAAACTCACAAAACGCCTGCACTTGGTGGCGCAATTCGGGCAGCAACGCCAACGCCTGGTCGGGCTGTTGGTTTTTGATCGCTTGTTCGACGGCTTGGGCGGCGGCTTGCAGGCGTTCGGCACTGATATTACCGGCGCTGCCGCTGATGGTATGGGCAACGCGCTCTAGTGCATCAAAATCGCGCTGCTCGGCGGCGCTGTCCAGATCAGCCAATCGCTGTGGCAGGTCATTGAGATAACCGGTGAGCAGACTCTGCATCATCTCGGCATCGTCCATCACCCGTTCTAACAGCGTCTCGCGGTTGAAAATCATATCCTCAGATGCATCGCTGTCGGCACCGCTGTCAGCATCACTGTCAGCATCAGTGACGAGCAGTGGCTGTTCATCTTGCGTCAGATAGCGGGCGATGACCTCAGTGACCTGGGCGGGGGCGAGTGGTTTGGGGATGTAATCGTTCATCCCGGCTGCCATGCAGCGTTCTTTGTCGCCCTGCATGGCATGGGCGGTCATGGCGATGATCGGAAGATCGGACGCGCTGGCGGCTTTTTCGAGTTGGCGGATGCGCCGCGTCGCCTCCAGACCATCGAGCACCGGCATCTGCACATCCATCAAAATCAGGTCGTAGGGCAGTTGCCGCACCGCCTCAATTGCCTCCTGGCCATCGCCGACGGCATCGGCGCGCAGCCCGAGTTTTTTCAGCATCCCCAGCGCGACCTGCTGATTGGTGCTGTTATCTTCAACCAACAAAATCCGCGCCCGCGTCTTGGCAAAGCGTGGCATCTGCTTGGAGAGTGTTGGATCAGTGGGCGCATCCTGATCGGTGAGAATGGGTCTGTTGGCAAGCGCGGCGGCTGGGGTTGCCAACAGCCGTTGCAACAGCGCAAACAGGGCACGGTGACGAATCGGCTTGGGCAGATAGGCATGAAAACCTGCCGCCTGATAGTGCTTGCTATCATCCGCCTGAGCCAAGGACGAGGGCAGGATTGCCCGATACAGATTCACCATGCGAACATCGGCTTGCAACATCCGCCCCAGGGTTTCGCCATCCATGATTGGCATCTGCTGGTCGGTCAACACCAATTGATAGGGCTGATCGTCCGCCAGCGCGGCGTAAATTTTTTGCAACGCCTCGGGGCCACTCTCGGCACAGGTCACGGGCAGCCCCCAACGGCTTAATATAGAACACAACAACTCGCATTGCAGCGGATGGTCGTCAACCACCAAGGTGCGCACTGGCGGCAACGGTTCGCTCAATTCTTGCGCCGCCGCGGCTGGTGGCTGCCCCAATCCCAAGCGCACGGTAAACCAGAAGGTTGAGCCGATGCCCTCTTGACTTTCTACGCCAATCTCGCCGTGCATGAGTTCCGCCAGTTGCTTGGAAATCGCCAGCCCTAAACCAGTGCCGCCATAGATGCGGGTGGTCGAGCCATCGACCTGGGAGAACTTTTGAAACAGCAAATTGACCTTATCGGGCGGGATGCCAATGCCGGTGTCGGTGACCGCAAAGCGCAGTAACACGGTCTCTGCCGTCTGTTCGAGAACCTTGACATGGATGCTGACCTCGCCCTGTTCGGTGAACTTCACCGCATTGCCGGCAAGATTGTTGAGAATCTGGCGCATCCGCCCGGGATCGCCGCGCAGATCAAGCGGGGTGTCTGGTGCGAGCACACAGAACAATTCCAGCCCTTTTTCATAAGCACGCCCGGCGAGCGCGGTCGCAAACTCATCGAGCTGGTCTTGCAGGTTGAAATCCAGGGTTTCGATGTCGAGCTTGCCGGCCTCGATTTTGGAAAAATCGAGAATGTCGTTGATTAACAGCAGCAAAAATTGGGCGCTGTTGAGGATGGTCTCGGCCTGGCGGCGTTGTTCGGCGGTCAGCTCGGTATCGAGCAGCAAACTGGTCATGCCGATGACCCCGTTCATCGGGGTGCGAATCTCGTGGCTCATGTTGGCAAGAAATTCACTCTTGGCGGCATTGGCGCGTTCGGCTTGCACGGCGAGTTGTTTGGCGTGCTCGGTGGTTTGCTGCAAGCGTTGTTCGGCATGTTTGCGCTGGGTGACATCGAGAATAAACCCGTCGAGATAACTGAGCGAACCCTCAGATGAGAAAACCCCCTGTCCTTTCTCGTAAGCCCAGCGCACCTCGCCGCTGTGATGACGAATGCGATATTCGATCTCCCAAGGATGCCGGGCCGCAACAGCCGCCTGGATACGCGCATCGACAAAGGCACGATCCTCGGGATGAATCACGCTGGCGAAGCTGCGCACAGCATTGTCGATAAAATCGCTGACTGGATAGCCGCTGATTCGATCAATCTGGCTACTCATGTAAATGACTGTCCAGTGCACATCCAGACGACAACGGTAAGTCACCCCAGGGATGTTATCGACCAGCGATTGGAACTGGTCGCGGTTCTCGCGCAAGGCATCTTCGATCTGCTTGCGCTCAGTGACATCGCCGATATAGCCATGCCAGAGCATCGAGCCATCCGCTTGCGGCTGCGGTTTGGCGCTGCCATGCACCCAGCGCAGTCCCTGTTGGGGTAGCATGACGCGATAATCGCATTCCCAAACACATTGAGTACGATAGGACTCGACAATGCTCTGCATCACCCGCTCGCGATCCTCGGGGTGAATGCGCTCCACCGCCGCGCTGGCATCTTCCTTGAGCGCCTCGGGAGTCGCTTCGTAAATGTGCCAGGCATTGTCCGAGGCAAAGGGAAAACAGTGGCGACCGTCGGGAAAATACTGATATTGATAGAGAAAGCCCGGCACTTGCCGCGAGAGTTGCTTGAGCGATTCATCGCTTTGGCGCAGCGCATCTTCCATCTGCTTGCGCTCGGTGATGTCCTGAATGCCTGCCACCCCACCCTGGTACTTGCCTTGTTCATCGAATAACGGTGTGGTGCCGACCATCACATGCAGAATATCGCCATTGCGGTGGCGTAATTTTCCCTCATGGGTTTCGGCAATGCCGCTTTGGCGGCGGGCGATATTCTGCTCGGCATCCGGCAGCCACTCGGGATCAATAAACTCAAACAGATGCCGTCCGGCCATTTCATCGGCGCTGTAGCCGAGCATCGCCGCCATGCGCTGATTGACAAAGGTGGTGCGGCCCTCGGCATCAATCTCCCAGATGCCGTCGTTGAGATTTTCCACCAGCCGCCGGTATTGCGCCTCGC
>SKYD01000281.1 GCA_007128075.1 Thiorhodovibrio sp. | reverse complement strand
GCGATCAATGCCTTGGGACGGGATGGGCATGCCGCCGACTAAATCCACTGGACGGCTGATCGGGATTGGGGTGGGGCCTGGCGATCCTGAATTGATGACGCTCAAGGCGCTGCGGATGCTGCGCGCAGCGCCCGTGGTCGCTTATTACGCTGGTGAGAATAAGCCTGGGCAGGCACTGAGCATCGTGTCTTGTTATTTACGAGACGAGCAAACCCTGGTGCCGCTGATTTATCCGGTGACTGGTCGCCCACCGCCACCGCCCTTTGATTATGAAGGGGTGATGCGAGCGTTTTACGATCAAGCAGCGCAGCAGTTGGCGGCCTATCTTGAAGCGGGCACTGATGTTGCGGTGCTGTGCGAGGGCGATCCGCTGTTTTACGGCTCGTTTATGTATCTACATGACCGTCTCGCCGAGCGGTTCACCACCGAGGTGGTGCCTGGAGTGTGCTCAGTGGTTGCGGGCGCGGCTGCCGTGCGCACACCGCTGGTCTATCGTGATCAGGCTTTGCTGATTGTCGCTGGCACTCTGCCCGAGGCGGATTTGCGTGCCAAGCTAGAACAGGCGGATGCCGCCGTAGTGATGAAACTGGGCAGCCAATTCGACAAGGTGCGACGGGTGATTGAGCAGCTTGGGCTGGGCGAACGCGCACTCTATGTCGAACACGCCAGCATGACCAGCGAGCGCGTCCTGCCTTTTGCTGAGGTCGATCCCAGCACCGTGCCCTACTTTGCGATGGTGCTCATTCCCGGCATCAGGTGGCAGCGGTGAATCAAGCATCCTGTTTACTTTCTGTCGTCGGTCTCGGCCCAGGCGCACCTGAATTGATGACCCCAGCAGCCCGTTATGCACTAGATAGTGCCGAGGATATCGTCGGATACACCACCTATGTGCGTCTTGCCGGTGCATTGAGACCTGAACAGCGCGTTCATGCCTCAGATAATCGCCAAGAGCTAGAGCGCGCTCGCACTGCGCTCGATCTTGCCGCCAGCGGACGGCGGGTGGTGGTGGTCTCATCGGGCGATCCAGGCATCTTTGCGATGGCAAGCGCGGTGCTAGAGGTGTTAGATCAAGAAGCCAATCCAGCCTGGGATGCGGTGTCGCTGGACATTGTGCCGGGGCTGACTGCGGCGCAGGTGGTTGCCTCGCGGGTTGGTGCGCCATTGGGCCATGATTTTTGCGTGCTTTCGCTCTCGGACAATCTCAAACCCTGGGCGCTGATTGAGCGACGGATCGAGTATGCAATCGCGGCGGATTTGGTGCTGGCACTCTATAACCCTGGCTCACAAGCCCGACCTTGGCAGATCAAGCGAGCATTGGAATTATTATTACAACTGCGAGCGCCGACCACGCCAGTGGTGTTAGGGCGCGATGTCGGACGGGTGGACGAGACCACGCAGATTGTCACGCTTGCCGAGGTAAATCCTGAGCAGATCGACATGCGCACCACGCTGATCATCGGCTCATCACAAACTCGGCGTTTTACGCGAGCTGATGGCGAGGCCTGGGTTTATACCCCGCGCTGCTATCCTGATTTGACTGCCGATGCCTGAATTACCCGAGGTCGAAACCACGCGGCGCGGGATTGCCCCAGCTGTGGTACAGCAGCGAATTGTTGATGTCAAAGTGCGCGAACGCCGCTTGCGGATTCCGCTGACCCCAGACACTGAACGGGCGGTGCTCGGACAATGGATTCAGGCAGTTGAGCGACGCGGCAAGTATCTGCTGATTGCGCTAGAACGCGGGGTGGTGCTGGTGCATCTGGGGATGTCGGGCAGTCTGCGTTTAGTGGCTGTTGATACGCCACCGCGTCGCCATGATCATGTCGATCTGGTGCTTGGCAATGGTCGCTGTCTGCGCTTTCATGATCCACGGCGGTTTGGGCTGGTGCATTGGATTGAGTCACCCGCTGAGGCGCATCCGCTGCTGTGTCATCTAGGGCCGGAGCCACTGAGTGAGCAATTTGATGGACAGGTGCTCTATCAACGCGCTGCCAAGCGGCGCTGTGCAGTGAAAACGCTGATCATGGACAGCCGCGTGGTGGTTGGGGTCGGCAATATTTATGCCAATGAGGCGTTATTTCTAGCAGGAATTGATCCGCGCCGAGCGGCGCGAGAGGTCAGCATCGAGCAGTATCAGGCACTGGCGGAGCGGATTCGGCAAGTGCTCAGTGCAGCCATTGAGCAAGGCGGCACCACGCTGCGCGATTTTGTGCGTGAAGATGGCAATCCGGGCTATTTTGCTCAGGCATTGCGGGTCTATGGTCGGGATCAAAAACCCTGTGTGATCTGTGGTGCGCCGATTGTGCAAACGCGCATTGCCCAGCGGGCGACCTATTTTTGCACTCAATGTCAGCACTAAAACACCGCCGCTAGGCGGCGGTGTGCTCACCAAGCTGCGTTAGCCAGTGATGCGCTCATATTTGGCGCGCAATTGCTCCGGGGTCTCGGTGTTGTCAGGATCGACGATGATGCAATCAACCGGACAGACCTCTACACACTGCGCGGCATCGTAATGCCCAACACATTCAGTGCAATTCTCAGGGGCGATCACATAGATTTCATCGCCCTGGGAGATCGCTCCGTTCGGACATTCTGGCTCGCAAACATCGCAATTAATGCATTCGTCAGTAATAATCAATGCCATTTGTGTAAACTCCTGTGAAAGGTGATATGGAACTGGGTCAGTTTAACGAAACCGCTCAACTAATGCAGCATAGACTGAGGGAGCAACAAACCCCGAGACATCGCCGCCTAAGCGGGCGATTTCTTTGACCAGCGACGAGGAGATATAGGCATACTGCTCGGCCGGGGTTAAAAATAAGGTCTCGATGTCTGGAGCCATGCGTCGGTTCATGCCAGCAAGTTGAAATTCATACTCAAAATCTGACACCGCACGCAATCCGCGCATAATCACCGGTGCTTGAAGTGAGCGGGCAAACTCAACCAACAGCCCGGAAAAGGACAGCACCTCAACATTGTCATATTCAAGCACGGTGGTTTGCAACAAGCGCACCCGATCCGCGACCGAAAAGGTGGGGGCTTTGATCGTATCCTCAGCAACCGCCACAATCACCCGATCAAACAGATGCGAGGCACGGGCAATCAGGTCACTATGGCCGTTGGTGACTGGATCAAAGCTTCCTGGATAGACAACAGAGCGCATGGTGTGGGTTCCAAAATTTGAGGCGGGCAAGGATAACAGATTGGTCAGTGGTATGATAACCTTTCATCACACAGCCAACTTAAATTCACAGAAAAATTTTTATGAATCCAGCCGATATTGCCAGTTTTTTTGCCGATCCTGCCAGTCTTGAGCGTGAGGATTATGTGCTGCTTGATTATGTGCTAGAGACCACTGCCGCGCCCGAGCTGGCTGCCGCGCATTTGTGCAGCGAACAATCAACGGCGCAGTGGCGGCGGATCGGCTATGAGGAAGATTATCGTCCGCTTCATGCCGCCAAGGTGATCGCATTGGAGGTCATTGACCAGTTGCCCGCGCCTAGCGTGCCGCTCGATCCGCCAGTGACTGCGCCAGTCACAGTGCTGCGGGTGCAAATTGCCCATCCACTGCGCAATTTTGGGCCGCGGTTGCCCAATTTAATCAGCGCGGTGCTCGGCGAGGGTGCATTTTTTGCGCCCGAGGTGCCGCTGGTCAAGCTGCTGGATATTGAATTTCCAGAGTCATTTCTGGCTGCTTTTCAGGGACCGCAGTTTGGTGTGCAGGGGCTGCGCGAACAACTTCAGGTCTATGACCGGCCAATTTTTTTCGGGGTGGTCAAGCCCAATATCGGGCTGGCACCACAGCCTTTTGCCGAGCTTGCTTATCAGGCATGGTGTGGCGGGCTGGATATTGCCAAAGATGACGAGATGCTGGCCGATCCCGAATGGTCGCCGCTGGCAGAACGCGCCGCCTGTATGGGGGCAGCGCGCCAGCGTGCTGAACAACATTGCCAATGCCCCAAGGGCTATCTGGCAAATATCACCGATGAGGTCGAGCGACTGGTCGAATTGCACGATCTGGCAGTGGCACAGGGGGCAACTGCGGTGATGGTTAATGCACTGCCAGTCGGCTTGAGCGCAATCCGGATGCTGCGCCGTCAGGCACGGGTGCCATTGGTGGCACATTTTCCGTTTATTGCAGCCTGTAGCCGCATTCCGCACTATGGTGTACACACGAAAGTGCTCACTAAACTGCAACGCTTGGCTGGCTACGATGTCATTATTATGCCCGGCTTTGGGCCGCGGATGATGACGCCCGAGCGCGAGGTGCTAGAGAATATTACCGCCTGTTTAGAGCCAATGGGCGCGATCAAGCCCAGTTTGCCAGTTCCTGGCGGCAGCGATTCTGCTGCCACTTTAGAGCGGGTGTATCGCAGCATTGGCCATGTTGATTTCGGCTTTGTGCCCGGGCGCGGGGTGTTTGGACATCCGATGGGTCCGGCGGGCGGGGCGGCGAGTTTACAGCAAGCCTGGGCGGCAATTGCTGGTCAGATTCCAATCAACGATCATGCCTTTCACCATCCTGAGCTCGCAGCGGCGTTACAGACCTTTGGTTAGGATGGAAAATTCTGTGTTAGAATCGTACCCATTGCCCCTTACTACGGGCCTTCGATAACAATTTTTGTAAAGATTTAACATTATGCAATTACCTTTTCATCCGCGTCACAAACCCGAAGACGAGCTGCGGGCGCTGCTAAAACTCAGCCGCAACTCGTTCCTGTTTGCGGGCTTTTTTAGCCTGTTTATCAATCTGCTGATGCTCGCGCCCGCGATCTATATGCTACAGCTTTACGACCGTGTGCTATCCAGCGGCAGTCATTCGACGCTGCTGATGCTCACGCTGTTGGTGCTGGGGCTGTTTGCGATCATGGGCATCTTAGAAGCTCTGCGCTCGCGCATCTTGGTGCGGGTGAGTGCGCGCATGGACATGCTGCTCAATCAGCGGCTGTTTGATGCCATGTTCGATGCCAATCTGCGTGGCCGCGGGCCGGGCAGTCAGCCGCTGGACGATCTAACCAATCTGCGCCAGTTTCTGACTGGCAACGCGCTGTTTGGCTTTTTTGATGCGCCCTGGATGCCGGTGTATATCGGCATTCTTTATCTGATTCATCCATGGATTGGCACCTTGGCAATTATCGGTGCGCTGGTGCTGATTGCGGTGGCGACTGCCAACAATATGATGACCCGCGAGCCGCTGGCAAAAGCCAATGGACTGGCAATCAGCGGGCGCAATCTGGTCAGTGGCAATCTGC
>SKYD01000249.1 GCA_007128075.1 Thiorhodovibrio sp. | reverse complement strand
GTGTCAATTTTGATTGCTATTAAGAAAAAAGGCACACGCAAAAAATTAGCTGAAGTCAAACATGGTGAGCTATGGGGTGAGCGTAATCTAAAATATAAAACCTTAGCAAAAGCGACTTTGAAGTCGTCGATTTTTTCCAAGCTCAAAAGTCCAGCGCCGCAATATCCATTCGTTAAGCGTGATTTCTCTCATTTTCCAAAATATCAACAAGGGTTTGCGATTCATGAATTGATGCCGCTCAATTCAGTTGGCGTTGTCACCGCTCGTGATCATTTTACGCTTGATGATAACAAAGAACAACTTTGGAAAAGACTCCAAGAGTTCATGACGCTTAATCCAGAAGTTGCGCGTCAAAAATATCATCTAAGATCGGATGTCCGTGATTGGAAAGTGCAATGGGCGCAAAAAGATATAAAAAATCATTGTTCTTTAAAATACTTATTGCCCATTGAGTACCGTCCATTTGACACCCGCTGGACATTTTATACTGGAAAATCGCGAGGATTTATTTGTTATCCGCGTTACGATGTTATGCAACACATGCTTCATCAGCAGAATTTTTGCTTAATGGTCTGCCGTCAAATCAAGGGCGTTAATGGCTTCCATCATGTTCTTGCGCATCGCGGGATTGCTGAATCTTCCTTGGTTTCTAATAAAACCTCTGAGATTAGCTCCTGCTTTCCTCTCTACCTTTACCCCACCGAGCAGGATATCGACCAAACCCGTCGTGTCAACTTTGATCCCACACTTTATGCCAAGCTGCAAAGCCTCGCCACGCATCCTGAGCACGGCACGCCGGATGGACTTATGGTGTTTGATTACATCTACGGCGTGCTGCATTGCCCAGCATATCGTGAAACCTATGCCGAGTTTCTGAAAATCGACTTCCCGCGCATTCCCTGGCCGACCAACCCTGATGAATTTTGGGCGGTGGCTGAAAAAGGTACCCAACTGCGCCAGTTACATCTGATGGAACCAGCGGCGATTGGTGCCACACCTTATCCGTTCACTGGCGAGGGCGACAACATCATCACCAAACCGCGCTTTGAGGATGGCAAGGTATGGATCAACGCCAGTCAGTGTTTTGACAACGCGCCCGAAGTCGCTTGGGGCTTTTACATCGGCGGCTATCAGCCAGCGCAAAAATGGCTCAAGGATCGCAAAGGACGCGCACTGAGTTTTGAGGATGTCAAACACTATCAGCGGATTTTGAAAATTTTGGTTGAAACGGATCGGATTATGGGGGAGATTGAGCTGGTCATTTAAATCAACACGCTGATTCAACACGGTTGCGCCCCTGTTCTTTGGCGCGATAAAGTGCCTCGTCGGCGCGGCGGATCAGGTTGTCAAGTGATTCTTGCGGGATGCGTCGCGCCACACCAAAGCTTGCGGTGACTGGCAATGGGGTGTCGTTGCCAATCTCAAAGCAATGCTTTTCGATATTTTGGCGCAGTCGTTCGGCGATCTGTTCCGGAGGCACGGGCAGTTTGCCGATCAGAAAAATAATAAATTCCTCGCCGCCATAGCGCACCGCGATGTCGGTGCCACGGCTGCTGGTGCTGATCACCGCCGCCACCTGCTGCAGCACCCGATCGCCAGCGGCATGACCGTAGGTATCATTGACGCGCTTAAAAAAATCAACATCTAAAATAATCGCTGCCACTTCAGCATCTTGGTCACGATCATGCTGCGCACAATGGCGGTTAATCACATCCTGCATATAAAAACGGGTAAATAAACCAGTTAGTGGGTCACGAATCGAGCGTTGATAGGCTTTTTCGCGTTCCTGATCTATCGAACGATGAATCACTTCGCGCTCCAGTGCCACCTGAAGTGGCTCAACAAGTCGACAGATAATCTGCTCGACGGCGTGGGTAATCTCAATCGGTTGGTGTAGCCGAATCACCGCAAAGCCGTCGATTTGATCACAGTCACGCCCAACCAAGGGAATGGTGAGCTGTTGTCCGCGCTCAATGCAGTGCTCTTCACAAAAAATATTGTTGTGTAAATGGTGATGACCAATGTAACGCCGCTCGCGGTGCATGGCAATCCAATCCTCGCGCGCGCCCCCAATAAAATGGCAAAATTCGGGGGGATCAAGCGCAATCGCGCCTGAAAAGCGGGTTTCGCGTTTGAGTGCGAGAATTGCTCCATCGGGCAGGGCAACAAAATAATCAATCTGTGCCGCTGGTAAACTGCGCTGCACCAGCTCCAACAGTCGCGTGGCAATGTCACGAAAATCACGATACAGCAACATGGTCTGGGCAATTTCGCGCAAGGTGGCATTGAGCCGCGACAGATGGCGGATGTCGGTGTCATCCTGGCCTAACAGATAGATTCCGCAGTCAAGCTGTTTGAGCTTCTCAATCAGAAAGTCCACCAGATGGTGGGGAATCAGCGAGCCATGCTGCGGCGCGATCATCGCGATGGGGTGCCGCTCGATCTGGGCTAGGGCATAGCCGAGAATGTCGTTACTGGGCATGTAGTGTTCATGGAACGGGCGCAGCGCCTCCAAATGTGACTCATCTTGTGCCACCAGTGTGGGCTGCCGCGTAAAGCCGCCAAACAGATCGCTGGAAAACAGCACCCCAGTGCTAGGATCAAAACTGCAAAACGCGCCTGGAAAATGGGCATAAGGTGTGAATATAAATTTTAGGGTGCGATCTGCCAGCGGTAGCCGCCATTCATTCTCATCAATCAGCCAAAATGGAATGCTTAGGTCATAATGACGCAACAGCGCTTTGGCGCGCCAGTGGGTAACGATCACAGCATCGGGACGGTCGAGAATGGCATCAATCAGCGGCAGTGCTGCGGTAATATCGGGGTCTTGATGGTGACAGACAAAATAGCGAATCTGATTCAGCGGCAGCACCTGCTCGATTTTGCGCAGTGTGCCAGGGAAAGTCAGCAGCGATCCAGGGTCGAACAACACCGATTGATCACCCTGTTCGAGCAGATAAACATGACACTGAAATGGATCGTCGGGCAGCACATGCCCGACCCACCACACCCGATGAGCAATTTCAAGGGCTTGACCAGAGTCAGCACCTTGAAGATGGTCTAAATTTGGAGACATAGAGTTTCACTCAAAACGCGAACGCGGGCGGCGATTGCGCCATCACTGATATATTAACACGCATCTATTGCGAACTGAGGTATTTGATGACATCACTGAATCTTGATTTTTTAACCCCGTTACAAGCCGAGCTGGAGGCGCATCCGATTCAATCCGCGTTGCGTGAGCTAGAAGACTTGCGGGTCTTTATGGCGCACCATGTTTTTGCGGTCTGGGACTTCATGTCGTTGATTAAATATCTGCAACAGCGGATTGCGCCAACCGATCTGCCCTGGCAGCCGCTGGGGGATCCACAGGTGCGTTATTTCATCAACCAATTGGTGCAAGAAGAAGAATCCGATCATTTTGAGATCAACGGCGCACCAGTCTATGGCAGTCACTTTGATATCTATTGTCAAGCGATGCAGGAGGTGGGGGCGGATGCCCAAGCACCCTGGCGTTTTGTGGCGGATGTCAAAGCACATGGACTAGACAGGGCGCTCTATGCCGAGGCGGTGCCGCTGCCAGCGCGCTACTTTACTGAAACCACCTATTGTTTTATTCGTGAGGATAAACCCCATGTTGTTGCTGCAGCACTCGCATTAGGTCGCGAGCGGCTGATCCCGGAGATGTTTCGCCGCTTTTTGGCGGGCATGGGGATCACGGCAACCCAAGCACCGGGCTTTCATGCCTATCTGCATCGCCACATTCATCTCGATGCCGATTTTCACGGCCCGCTGTCGTTGCAACTGCTCAATGCACTCTGTGACGGCGAGACTGAGAAACTCAACGAGGCGCAGATTGCAGCAGAAGAGGCGGTCTGTGCGCGGCTCCGCTTTTGGGATGGCATTGTTGAGGCAATCGCCGCGCGGCGTGGCTAATGTGGTGAAATTTTATAACAATACGGAGAAGACACATGACGATCAGCGTTTCTGTTGATGGCGACGGCTTTTTGATCAACCGCGATGAGTGGACGGAAGAGCTGGCGGTGGAGCTGGCGGCCAGCGATGAGTTTGAGATGACCGATCAGGTGATGGGCTTTATCCGTGATGCGCGGGCGATGTATGACAACGACGGCGTGGTGCCGCCGATTCGTATTTTCGCCAAAAAACAAGGTGTTTCTACCAAAGACCTTTACAACATTTTCAAAAAAGGCCCGATGAAGCTGATTTGCAAATGGGGCGGCCTTCCTAAGCCAACAGGGTGTGTCTAAACAATGGACAAAAGCAAGATAAAAACTTTTTCTGGTGATGCGATTGCGGTGCATTTTGCCGAAGATCTGTGCATCGGCATTGCTGAATGTGGTCGTGCCACAGGCGCGTTATTTGAGGCCGGGCGTACCCCGTGGTGCGATCCCGATCAAGAAAGCGTTGCCAAGGTGCGCGAGATTGTCGAGCGCTGTCCCAGCGGCGCGCTGACCTACACCGATGCCAGCGGTGGGGAAGAGGTCGCGCCAGCCGACAACACCATCACCGTGATTTCAGACGGGCCGTTCTATGTCAGTGGCGCGTTGGCGATTGAAGGGTTTGAAGACCGCCCTGAGGTCAAACACCGTGCCGCGCTCTGTCGCTGTGGTCAATCCGAAAACAAACCATTTTGTGACAACAGCCACCGCGAAGCCAATTTTCGCGACTATGGTGCAGTCGGCGATGCCGGTCCTGGCGCCAGCGGCAGCGGTGGTCCCTTAAAAATCAAAGCGAACCCGGGTGGCTCTTTATTGGTACAGGGTCATTTTCGTATCCGTGCTGCCAGTGGACGGCTGGCGTGGCATGGGGACAAGGTTTCACTGTGTCGCTGTGGAGCGTCTCATAATAAACCGTTTTGCGATGGCAAGCATCGTGAAATTGGTTTTGAAAAGAATTAAAACTTCATGCCGCGCACGCTGTATATCCAAACTTTTGGCTGCCAGATGAATGTCTATGATTCGGGGCGGCTGGCGGATGCACTCTATGCCTCGCATGGGCTGACCTTGGCCGAGCGTCCCGAAGATGCTGATGTGCTGTTGCTCAACACCTGTTCGGTGCGCGAAAAAGCCGAGGACAAAGTCTTTTCGCAGCTTGGGCGCTGGCGGGCGCTCAAAGCCGCCAATCCACAGCGGATTATCGGCGTTGGCGGCTGTGTTGCCAGCCAGGAAGGGGCAGCGATTCGCGCTCGCGCCCCCTATGTCGATTTGATTTTTGGACCGCGCACCCTGCATCGGCTGCCAGCGATGCTCGATGCCCTGCTGACCCAGCACCAGCCACAGATTGATGTCTCGTTTCCAGAGATTG
>SKYD01000254.1 GCA_007128075.1 Thiorhodovibrio sp. | reverse complement strand
CGCCTGCAACGCGCTGAGTTCAGTGCTGAAATGCTCGCGGCTGTTGAACACAATCTCTAAATAGAGCTTGGGATTGTCGCCCATGCGCTGCAAGGCGCGGGTGCTGTCAAGCCCAGGCAGCGGCGGCAGCTCAGGGTTGTCAACTGGCGGAGGTGACTCAGTGGGCATGGGCTGCGATGGTGGCTGTTGCGGCTGGGCAGGTGGCAACTGTCGCTCCAGCGCCGCCCATAGCTGTTCGGGATCAATAGGCTTGGCGACATAATCATTCATCCCACTGGCAATGCAGCGTTCACGATCCCCCACCAAAGCATTGGCGGTCATGGCGATAATGGGAAGGTCACGAAAGCGCGGCTGCTGGCGAATCGCACGGGTGGCTTCCAGTCCATCCATCACCGGCATCTGCATATCCATCAACACCACATCAAAGGTGGCTTTTTCAAGCCAGTCCAGACATTCTTGGCCGTGATTGGCAATGGTGACCTCAAATCCGTGCTGTTGCAGCAGTGCTTGCGCCAACTGCTGATTGATGGCGTTGTCTTCGACTAAAAGCACCTGGCGCTGTAAAAATGAATGGTTGAGCAGCGGCGTGTTGGTCAGCGGGGTGCTGGCAGCGGGCGCTGAAAACAAGTTGATGATTGCATCAAACAATCCGCTGGGCTGGAAGGGCTTGGCAAGCACACCATCGACGACCTGATTTTGCAAATGACAGCGCATTTCAGAGGCACCAAATGAGGAAATCAGCAAAATTTTTGGCGCGGAGTCGAGATGCGTCAACTTGCCTACCCAGTTCGCCAGCTCGATGCCATCCATGCCTGGCATTTTCCAGTCGGTAATCAACAGATCATAAGGTGTTGTCTCAAGCAATTGTTGGGCGGCCTGTGGATCGGCGGTCACTTGCACCTGAAAACCGAAGAATTCGAGATAGCGCGCCAAAATCTCCAGGGTGCGCTCGTTGTCATCGACAGCCAACACCCGAAGCTGGCGCAGATCAGGCTGCGGCAGCTCAAAACGCCGTGGCTGTTCGGCGGACTTGCCAAAGCGGGCGGTGAATGAAAACTCAGAACCGACATCGGGGGTGCTGGTGATTTTGATGTCGCCGCCCATCATCTGCACCAAGCGGCGGCTGATTGTCAGCCCCAGCCCAGTGCCACCAAAGCGGCGAGTGGTCGAGGCATCCGCCTGGCTAAAGGGCTGAAATAAGCGGGCGATCTGCTCATCGCTCAGGCCGATGCCAGTGTCGCGGATCTTAAATTCCAAGACACACTGTTCCGCAGTGGCTTCGCAGCACTGAACACTGACATGCACCTCACCGCCATCAGTGAATTTAATCGCATTGCCCACCAAATTAATCAACACTTGACTGAGCCGCAGCGGATCACCAATCAGATGCGGTGGCACATCAAGCCCGGTGTCCATCACCAGCTCCAGCCCCTTATCCTCAGCCTTGATCGCCGTTAGGGTGGCGAGCTTGGCAAGCACCTCCTCAAGCTCAAAAGGTGCCACTTCCAGTTCGAGATGCCCGGCATCAATTTTTGAAAAATCGAGAATGTCATTGATAATGCCTAACAGTGATTTCGCCGATGAATACACTTTTTCGATATAATCGCGCTGGGTGACATCAAGCGCAGTTTGCAAACACAATTGCGAAAAACCGATGATGGCATTCATCGGGGTGCGAATCTCGTGGCTCATGTTGGCTAAAAACAACGATTTCGCAGTGTTGGCGGCCTCGGCGTGGTTTTTGGCTTCAACCATCGCAATTTCTTGCAAATAAATTTTCCTAGTTAAAAAGAAGCCGTATATTGTCACCAATAGAGCGAAGGCCAATAATGTGAAATCAATCTTTTTTTGAGTCGATATGATTTTATCATTATAGCGTTGGTATAAATGAGTAATTTTATCAAAATGATTTTTTAATGCTTGGGCATTAGAAACAATAAAACTTAAACGGCTGTCATCAAGCGGATTGCGCAGCAGCTCTTGGCAGACATCGCTATACCACTGCGCCAATGGCCCGATTTTTTCAAGCTCGGCTCTGATTTCTGGAACGCTATTGGGTTTGATGCCAAGTATTTGATCACCAACCAACAGTGCATTGGTAAAACGCCGGTAGCGATTCAGCTCTTCTTTTATAAGCTGTTGTATTTCATTTAAGTTTTCGGTTTTATTGTGCTCTGCATGATAGTGGAGTTGTTGCGCATAGTTCGCCAACAGCATGGTTCTCATCCGCTGCGAACCTGCCATATTGATCGCCTCGCTAAAATAGCTGGTATCGCTACTTTTATAAGCCGAATAACTCAGTCCAACAAAAAAAGGCAGCAACGAAAAGACCAAAATGTACAAATTTTTTACTGCAATTGATGATTTATTTTGGCACGAGTTGTCCATATAGCCATTCGCTCTATTTTCCAGACATCAATACGCCCTCTTTTTTGGGATGCGGACTGTATCAAAGATCAATTCCAAGTGCGGCGGCTAATTCTAGCAACTGATCCAGTCCCGCCTCGAAATCATAATCATTGACGGTTTTTAGTAACCTCCGCGCCTGCTTTTCCACTGGACTGCCGATGAGGTCAGAGCACAGCTTATTCACTGCCTCACGGGATTGGGAATCAAAGTTTTGTAGCAACTCCTTGGCGGCGAAAAAATTTTCACGCTGAGTTTGTGGGCTAACTGATGCCGCAGTGGGGGCCTCTTGATTGTTGGTCTGCCGCTGCGCTTGGGCTTGGTCAATGGTGGCGTTGAGCTGTGCAATCTCGGTTGCCACATGCTGCAATAGTTGGCGCCGCTCATCGAGTGGCTGGGCAGTGCTGATTGCCTGTTCGAGTGCCCGCGCCCGCTCAAACAAGGTTTGGGCACCAATGTTGCCCGCCAGCCCTTTAATGGTATGAGCATGGAGCCGAGCAGTGGTCTGTTGCTCTGATTCGTCCAAGATCGCCTGCAACGCGCTGAGTTCAGTGCTGAAATGCTCGCGGCTGTTGAACACAATCTCTAAATAGAGCTTGGGATTGTCGCCCATGCGCTGCAAGGCGCGGGCGCTGTCAAGCCCGGGCAGCTCTGGCAGCTCCGGATTGGCAGCCGGTGGCGATTGCGCGGGCGTGGGCGACTGCGGCGCATTGGTTAGGGCATCAGCAGACTGCAACTGTCGCTCCAGCACCGCACATAGCTGTTCGGGATCAATGGGCTTGGCGACATAATCATTCATCCCGCTGACAATGCAGCGTTCACGATCCCCCACCAGGGCATTGGCGGTCATGGCGATAATTGGAAGGTCACGAAAGCGCGGCTGCTGGCGAATCGCACGGGTGGCTTCCAGTCCATCCATCACCGGCATCTGCATATCCATCAACACTGCATCAAAGGTGGCTTTTTCAAGCCAGTCCAGACATTCTTGGCCGTCATTGGCAATGGTGACCTGAGCACCGCGCTGTTGCAGCAGCACCTGGCCTAGCTGCTGATTGATGGCGTTGTCTTCCACCAGCAAAATTTTGCGGCCGTGCAGCACGGGCTCCTGTTGGGCTGACTTGCTGACCACCGGCTCTGGCGGGCGGTGATTGCTGGAAAAGATGCCGACAATGGCATCAAACACCGCGCTCGGCAGGAAGGGTTTGGGGAGGATGTCATCGACGACCTGATCGTGGAGATGGCGCCGCACCTCTGAGGCTCCGAACGATGAAATCAGCAAAATTTTCGGCGCGGGTTTAAGATGCGTCATCTTGCGCGCCCTGCTTGCCAATTCGATGCCATCCATCCCTGGCATTTTCCAGTCGGTAATCAACAGATCGTAAGGCGATATGTCCAGCAACCGCAGGGCAGTGTGCGGGTCGGCGGTGGCTTGTACCTGAAAACCGAAGGATTCAAGATAGCGCGCCAAAATCTCCAGGGTGCGCTCGTTGTCATCAACCACCAACACCCGAAGCTGGCGCAGATCAGGCAGCGGCAGATCAAAACGCCGTGGCTGTTCGGCGGGCTTGCCAAAATGGGCAGTAAATGAAAATTCAGAACCGACATCAGGGGTGCTGGTGAGCTTGATGTCGCCGTCCATCATCTGCACCAGGCGGCGGCTGATCGTCAGCCCCAGTCCAGTGCCGCCAAAACGGCGGGTGGTCGAGGTATCCGCCTGGCTAAAGGGCTGAAATAAGTGGGTGATCTGCTCATCGCTCAGCCCAATGCCGGTGTCGCGAACCTTGAACTCCAGCACACAGTCTTCGGCAGTGTCTTCGCGGCATTCGACACTGACATGCACCTCGCCGCGCATGGTGAACTTAATCGCATTGACCACCAGATTGAGCAACACCTGACCCAGCCGCAGCGCATCGCCAATCAGATGCGGTGGCACATCGAGACTGGTGTCGATGACCATCTCCAGCCCCTTATCCTCGGCCTTGATCGCCGTTAGGGTGGCGAGCTTGCCAAGCACCTCCTCAAGTTCAAATGGCTCGTGTTCGATTTGAAGACAGTTGGCATCGATTTTTGAAAAATCGAGAATGTCATTGATGATATTCAGCAGTGAATTAGCCGCTACCAGGACTTTGTTAATATAATCACGCTGGGTGTGACCTAGCGAAGTTTGCAGGCACAACTGCGAAAAGCCGATGATGGCATTCATCGGGGTGCGGATCTCGTGGCTCATGTTGGCTAAAAACGCGCCCTTGGCATGGTTCGCCGCCTGAGCAGTGGCGATGGCGGTATTCAGCGCTTGATCGTGCTGGTGGCGTTGCAAAGCAATGGCAATCACCCGGGTCGCCAGATCCAGCCGATTGAGTTCCATCTCGGTGGGGCGTTTCGGCACTGGATAATACAGTGCCATGACGGCGACGACTTGATCATCGGCATCCTTGACGGGAATTGACCAGCACGCGCCCAAACCCGCCGCTGCCGTCGCTTCACGAAATGCTGCCCAATAGGGATGGGTGGCAACATTCTCAACAATCACTGTTTTACCAGTGGCAACCGCCGTGCCACAAGAGCCAACCCCGACCCCATAGACCAAGCCATCGATGGCTTGGTTGTAATCCTCGGGCAGATGGGGCGCGGCACCATGGCGCAAACACTGTGCTTGGTGATCGACGAGCAAAATACAGCCCAGTGTCCCGGGCACGAATAGCTCCGCCATCTCGACAATACTCGCCAGCACCGCATTGAGTTCCTTGCCCGAGGCGATGTCCTGGAGCACGCGGTTGCTCTCAGTAAAGGCGCGCTCTTCCTGGCGGCGCGCTGAAATATCACGCAACACAGCGATAATGGTATCGCCATGGTCATCGTCAGAGAGGGTGACGATGGACAGCTCCAGCGGGAACGGTCTGCCATTTTTGCGTTGGCCAGTGACCTCGCGGCGGTTATCAAGCAGCGTGCTGTGATGCAAAAGGTCGTCCGGCGGCGCGGTGGGATGGCGAACGGCATGAAAAAAGTCGGCAATCAAGCGGCTGATGTTGCCGCCAATCAGTGCCTGTTCAGGATAGCCAAAAATCTTCACCACCGCCTCATTGACCATGAGAATCCGCCCCTGTGCATCGGTTTGGATCAACCCATCTTGCATCGAGCGCAAAATCCGTTGGACATTTTGTTGGCTGGTGGTCAGCTCCTTGGTGCGCAGCATCACCCGCTGTTCGAGTTCCTCGTTGGCATTGATCAGTGCCTGCTGTTGGGCATTTAAGGTAAACAGCAGATGGCTTAACGCATGGCCAAGCTCTGCCACCTCGCCGCGCTTGGGCAGGGGCTGCAGCGTGACATTAAATTCACCAGCGTCGATGCGCCGCGCTGCCCGAGCAATTCGACACAGCGGGCGGGTGAGTTGTCCTGTCAAAAACCAGATCAGCCAGCCAAAAAATAAGAAGAAAACCCCGCCGGCGAAGTACAAAATCTGCTTGATGGTGTGTGCCTGTGCCAGTGCCACCGCAACATCCTGCCGCACCACAATCTGCCAGCCGAGTCCCGAATAATCGGCATAGCCGCTGCTGATGACATGCGCAGTGAGATAACGGGTTCCATCCTCGGCTTGGGTGAGCCCATAGCCGCAAATGCCAGCATGAACCTTGCAGTCGGGAAGTGGTGGGCTGGCGCTGCGCTCTCCGAGCAAAATGTCGTCGGGGCCAAGCAGCGGCTGATCGTCTTCGTTGAACAAGATCACCTCAAGCCCCTCGGTATCGATGAGCGGTTTGAGCACATTGTCACGCACCTGGCTTGCCCAGTCCCAGCTTAGGTGTGCTGCCAATACGCCGACGATCTGATCGTCTTCTAAGTCATAAACCGGGTGTATGACATCAACAAAACGCAGTGGCAATGGGCCATATTGCGGTGGCGGCAGCAAATTAGCCAGCAGCTTGGCATCGTGGACATCGCCCACGAATGGCTCGCCACTGATGCCCGCGATAAAATAGTCGCGCTCGGCAACATTGACACCTTCCAGCAAGCCATCGCGTGCAATCTTGATGGTGCCTGAGGGGCCGATCAAGCCAATCCACGCCAGCGTTGGATAGTGCTCCGCCAGCTCATTGAGCAGGGCTTGTTTTTCTTCTGTGGAGGCCTGTGGATCGCGCAGTTTGATCAGCCGCGAAAACAAACTGACATCGACAGTATGGCTCTGCACATCGCGGTCAAGTTGGGTGGCCATCATATCGGCGATCTGTAAAAACAACTGCCCTTTGTTCTCAATTGTCTGTTTGGTAACCTGATTGCCAAGATAGACGCTGATGCCGATAAAAAACGCCAGCGATGCCAGCCACAGCACCAGCGTTAAGCGGGTGCGCAGCGAATAAAATACATTGGGGACAGCCGATGTAGGCGACGCGACAATTAGATCATTCACGAAAAAATTGACCTCTATATAAAGCCCGGTCAAAACAACAGCAGTTGGGTTAAACTGCAGGCTGTTTTTTTGGTTGGTAAATGTTTGAACAGGGCGACGACATGGTGGATCTAATCCAAAGTGGTGGTTGGCTGATGCTGCCGATTCTTATCTGCTCAATCATGGTAACAGCGATTGTATTGGAACGGCTATGGTCACTGCGTACCGGCGCGATCATGCCAGATGATTTGGTGAGCCATGTTTGCCATTTATACCAAAATCAGCAACTAACCACAAATCGTATTGACGCGCTGCGCCATGGCTCGGCACTGGGGCGGATGCTGGCGGCTGGGCTGACCAACCGTCATCATTCTCGGGAGATAATGAAAGAAAGCATTGAGGATACTGGACGACAGGTGGTGGCCGAGATGGAGCGTTATCTGGGTGCATTGAGCACCATCGCCTCGGTGGCTCCGTTGCTTGGCTTGCTCGGCACCGTGCTGGGGATGATCGAGGTGTTTGCAGTGATTGTCGAATCCGGCGTTGGCAATCCGCAGGTTCTTGCCAGTGGCATTGCCAAGGCACTGATTACCACAGCAGCGGGGCTGTCGGTGGCAATTCCAGCATTGCTGTTTCAGCGTTATTTTAGCGGGCGTGTCAATCGTTTGGTGATCGCCATGGAGGCGCAATCACTGCGCCTGATTGGGCTGATTCAGGATGATTCACACATTCCGCTAGCAAAGGACAGCCATCACAACGCGGGCGGGGGCGGCAGTGTTGCTGTCCGTGGTGGATAATCAGCGCGTGATCACGGCGCAAGCTGTTGAAATCATGCGGGCGCACCGCTTCAAAAGCCAAGCGCACGGTGTCATAGGGCAAGGGCGCTGAAGGCAGCCAGCCGAGTCGAGTGGCGAGCCGTCGAGTGTAAGCATCGACGACAAACACGGGTCGATCACAGGCATAAAGCAAGATGTCGTCAGCAGTTTCGTGCCCAATGCCGCGAATCGACAACAGCCGCTGGCGTAACTTTGGGGTGGTCAGTGCCATCCAGCCAGCCGTCCCGCCCATCTCCAAATCATGCTGACAAAAATCACGAAGTCGCTGGGTTTTCTGGTTATAGTAGCCGGTTGGGCGCAAACAGGTGGCGATTGTCGCCGGATCGAGTGCCAGCAGTGCTGCAGCGGTCAGCGGGCCATGTTCTCGTAGTGCTGCAAGTGCGGTCTGGACTCGTGACCAGGTTGTATTTTGGGTTAAAATTGCACCAAGCATGATCTCAAATGGATCATCGGCCGGCCACCAAACCTCTGGCAGTTGATAGGCAGAGGCCAAGGTGTCAAACGCGGTGGTCACGGTGTTGACATCAAATTGTAAAGTCATTTCAACATTGAAATATCACGATTTGCTCTAGTTTTCCAGACATTCAACCGTCGGAGGGGTTCCCGATTGACTGAGGTCAGTAAACAAAAAGTGATTTAACTCGCACACTTGCCTAAAATCCGCAAACAGTGCATTATTAGCGAATAACCTTATTAGCTATAAGTGAATTGCTGGTCTTGCACAATAACGGATGGGAGGAATCGCAAGTTGGATCAAGACAACAATCCGCTGTTTGCGTTTTTGTTTCGCAACGGCCCAATGTTGATGACACTATCAAGCCTCCCCCAACGCTGTTTTGTTGAAGTCAACGAGCGTTTTCTCAATACTTTAGGCTATCAACGCGATCAGGTCATCGGCAAAACTGCCGAGGAGCTGGCACTTTTTGTGCAGCCAGACATCGAGACCCAGATCAGCGCAGATCTGCGCCGCAATTCCATGATTCGTGATTTTGATCTCCAGCTCCGTGCCAGCGACGGGCGGCTGATTGAAGGGCTGTTGTCTGCCAGTCTGGTGGTGTTTGATGGTCAAGAATATGTGTTGAGCATGTTGGCGGATATCACCAAGCGCAAACACTGGGAAGATCATCTCGATGCCAGCGCGAGTTTGTTGGATAAATTATCACGCCAAGTGCCGGGGATGATTTATCAATATCAGTATTTTCCCGATGGGCGGAGCTGTTTTCCGTTTGCCAGTGAGGCGATCCATGAGCTGCTTGAGCTGTCGCCAGCGGCGGTGAAAAGCGATGGCGAGGTCGCGCTGCGGCTGATTCATCCCGATGATGCGGTGAGGGTGCGGCAGTCGATTGCCAATTCATTTGTTAATCTTAATCTGTGGACGGAAGATTTTCGGGTCAATCTGCCGCGCAAGGGTGTGCGCTGGCTGCGCGGAACGGCGCGTGTGCAATCTTCGCGCTATGCCGAGGATGGCAGCATGCTGTGGTATGGCCATCTGAGCGACATCACCGAACACAAAAATGCCGAAGAGGCACTGCGCTCTGCCAACCGCATGTTGGAAAAAAGCACCGCATATTCCAACACGCTGGCGCTGCGCGCTGAGGCGGCCAATCGTGCCAAAACCGCATTTCTTGCCAACATGAGCCATGAAATTCGCACCCCGCTCAATGGCGTGCTTGGTAT
The DNA here is from genome assembly GCA_007128075.1 of Thiorhodovibrio sp. Classification (GTDB taxonomy): domain Bacteria; phylum Pseudomonadota; class Gammaproteobacteria; order Chromatiales; family Chromatiaceae; genus Thiorhodovibrio_B. The sequence goes on along the minus strand of SKYD01000254.1, from coordinate 8,495 downwards.
GTTGCAACTGCTGGAGACCACCACGCTTGACGATGAGCAGCGCGATTATATTGCCACCGCGCTGGAATCTGGCAACATTTTGTTGCAATTGCTCTCCGATGTGCTCGATTTGTCAAAAATTGAAGCCGGTGACATGGTGCTGGTTGAGAGCGAATTTTCTTTGCATGAATTTATCAGCACCTCAACGCGGGTATTTTATGGCCAGGCGCGCAAACAGGGGCTGCATCTTAACTGGCACATCACCCCCGAACTCCCCGATTTGCTCTGTGCTGATGTTGGGCGAATGCGGCAAATTATGCTTAATCTGCTCAGTAACGCCATCAAATTTACCTCCTCGGGTCGCATCGAGGTCTCTGTCACAGGAAAACAGCAATCGGCAACTCAATGGCAAATTTGTCTGTGTGTCAGTGACACCGGCATCGGCATTGCCGCCGAACAACTCGAACAGATTTTTGCCCCCTTCACCCAGGTTGATGAGAGCACCACCCGCCGCTTTCAGGGCTGCGGCCTGGGGCTAACCATCGTCAAGCGGCTGCTTGATCTGATGGGTGGCTCGATTGAGGCTGAGAGCGTCGTCAACGAAGGTTCACAAATGTACATTTATCTGCCAGTGCATAGCCGTGAATCTTGCAACTCGACCACCCAACCGAGCTTGGTGGTGTCCGATCAGCACGATCTGTTAGCCCCCAGTTGGCGCATCCTGGTCGCTGAGGATCAACCCACCAATCAGGTGCTGATCCGCCGCATTTTGATCAAACTTGGGCATCAGGTGGAGGTGGTCAGTGACGGGAATAAGGTGTTAGAACGGTTGCGAAAAGTGCCATTTGATCTGATTTTGATGGATGTCGAAATGCCGCAACTGGATGGCATTGAAGCCACGCGGATCATCCGCGCCAACAAAACCGCCGACCTGCCCGCCGCCATTCCCATCATCGCACTCACCGCCCATGCCATTCGTGGCGATCCTGAACGCTGCATCGCCTGCGGAATGAATGATTATCTTGCCAAACCAGTGTCGTTTGACAATTTAGCAGAGCGGATCAATCGGCTGATGGCTGAATCAAGTCGCTACTGCAAATAGGCGGCAAACAGCGGCTCGGTCTCTAACACCGCCACTGGGGTATCTTGCAACCGCACCAGGGTGCGCACCATCGCCCGCAGATTGTGCGGCAGGGTTTCTCCCGCCTCTTGCAGCAAACTATTGGGAAGATCAAGCACATCGAGCACTTGATCGATCCGCAAACCGCTGCGCATGGTGGCACTGTGCGCCATCAACACCATACCCTCCGACAGACCAGCCTTCGGCGGTGGCAATTGCAACAGCACATGCGTCGCCAACACCGATTCGATGTCACCACGGACACTCATCACCCCTTCGAGGGCAGCAGACGCACCTGGTAAAAAATACACCTGCACTGCGCCTAGAATCTCGCTGATGTGCTCGCCACGGAATGCAAACTGCTGACCGCTGATCTCCACCACCACCAGCTTGGTGGTCGCCTCGTCAACATTGACAATCTCTAAATCTGCGTTGCGTCGCCATTCCAGTGCCTGCTCTAAGCTGCTCACGATGCCAACACCTGCTCAATTAGCGGCAACAGCGTCTCATCAAGATCAAAGTCTTTGATTAAACAGGCATCCAGCCCCGGCTCTTCGGCAAGCAGCGCGTCGGGATCATCTCCTGTGAGCAGAATAAACGGACGGGTCGAGCCTTGCTGTTTGAGATCGCGGAATAAATCAATGCCACTGACCAGCGGCATATTCATATCGCTAATAATCAGCCTAATCTGTGGATTTGCTGCCAACTGTTCGCTGGCATCGAGTGCATTCTCGGCAACCACTGGCTCATGGCCGCCGGCAACCACCACCGCAGTGACCAATTCAGCGGAAAGCGGATCATCATCGACAATTAAAACTTGCATTTGTGTATCCTTTTAATGCTTTAGTGGTGCCACACCTCGCGCCAACTGATCAGCAATGCGCGCCAACAGGCTCCATGGATCGCCGCTCGCCCGACCCTTAATCGCCAGATCGACGGTGGCGCAGTCCGTTAATAGCTGCCATAGCCGCTGCAACGAATAGCGTTTGACCGCCGCCAACACCTGGGGTCGGCGCGACTCCCACACCTGATGGGCAGTAAAAACCCCATTGAGGTCTTGGCGATGGCGTTGTGCAAAGGCCACCGCCGCCAGCAGTCGGATCTCACGCGCCAGCACCCACAGCACCAGCGAGGTCGCCACCCCTTCAGCGGCTAACCCCGCCAACACCCGAACAACGCGGGCGCGATCTCCCGCCAGCGCGGCGGTGCTTAGATCAAAGATATCAAAGCGCGCACTGTCGGTCACCGCCGCCAGCAAGCCCTCGACATCCAAGGGGCCTGGATCACGCAACAGGCTGAGTTTGGTGATTTCCTGATCTGCTGCCAGCAGATTGCCCTCGACCCGCTCGGCCAGCAAGGGCGCAACCTCGGCGCTGGGCACAAAGCCGCGGGCGCGCAGCCGCTGCTCAAGCCACGGCACCAGGGCGCGTCCTTGCAGCTTGCGCACCTGCACAATCACCCCGACTTGTGCCAACGCCTGCATCCATTTGGTTTTAAGGTCTTTCCAGCCCAGCAGCGGCGCCCCAATCAGCAACAGCACATCAGGATTGTGCTTGCTGCAATAGTGGCGCAGGGTATCCGCCCCCTCGCGGCCAATGCTGTCGGTGGTCAGGCGCAATTCCAACAGCCGCCGCTGGCTAAACAGCGACTGCGCCCCGCTCTCCGATGCCAACTGCTGCCAATTAAAATCTTTGCTTTGCTCCAGATACTGCCGCTCGTGATAGCCCTTGGCGCGGGCAGTGGCACGCACCGCCGCCAGCGCCTCGCCTAATTGCAGCGGCTCATCGCCAAAAATCAGATACACCGGTGCCAGCGAGGATTTGAGCTGCTTGTTGAGTTGGGTGGGATCAAGTGGCTTCATTGTTGTGTTCAGCAATGGTTTGCAACCGCCACAGCAGCCGCTCGGCAAGCTCGTCGAGCAGCTCTTGATAGATCAACTCTTGTTCGAGTTGCTTGCCTAAAACTGCCATCTCAGGGTCCTCATCAAGGCTACGGCTGGCAACCAGGGTTTGTTCGTCCAGCACCGGCTCGCCGGTGGCGCGGTGGGCAGCAAAGCGCACATGATAACTGAGTTCATACGCCAATGCTTTGCCAGCGCGATCCACCGCAACCACCCGCGACTGGCGTTGTTGGGCAAGGATGCGCACGATTAACCGCGCTTGGGCAGGATTTTCAACAATTTGTGTCGGCTGCGCATTTCTTACACGCTGCGTCAAAAGCGTGCCAAAAGTGGTTTGAGATTCCACATACAGCGGAGTCAACGCAGCGGGCAAACCCGCCGTTCCACGCAATTGAAAACCACAGCCAAACAAAAACGAAAACACAAAAATGCAAAAAATCAGACGCATTGTAAAATCCACGAAATGCTTTTGATTCTCATTATTAAGCTCTTTTCTTCACTCTTAAAAAAAATCATATTTATACCTAGTAGTAGTAGGGGCTGTGGATAACTTCGTACACAGAAACCTAAGCATTTGTTTTATTAAGTTTTAACGGCGAAAAATGCCTGTGGATAACCTGTGGATAACCCTGTGAATAACTTGTGAATAAGTCGGGCTGGACAGCATCCACTAGATGGCTAATTCAAAGCCTGGCGTGGGACGGGCAATCAAATTGCCTTGCACATAATCGGCACCTGCGGTCCACACGGTGGCTAAAGATAGCTCATCTTCAATCGAACCGGCAATGGTGCGTGTGCCATGCAGTTGCGCACTGGCGATCAGCGTTTTCACTCGTTCTTGTTTCAGAGCATCAGCCCCCAGATTGAGCGTCAGTCGCGGGGCGAGCTTGATCAGATCAATCGCCAGTTGCTGCAACAGCAGTTCTGAATCAGGATGCAGCCCAAAATGCGAGATGATGATGCGGCTTTTGATCTGATGCAGCCCATCGACAAAGCCAGTCACCGCCTCGGGATCGCTGCGCACGCTGTCTTCTTTGAGTTGGAAGCTAATCCAATGGCCGCGAATGTTATAAGCCCGTAGCTGGTCGCAAATCCACACCAATAATTGGCTATCTGCCAGGGTTTGGCTGGATAAGCTGACATAGAGATGCGCCTTATGCCCCTGCTGCCGCCGCTCGGCGAGTGATGCCAGGGCATGTTCAATCACCCAATGGTCAATCGCAGGCATCTTGCCAGCGCGGTCGGCGGGGTCGAGCAGATCATCAGCCGGACGAAATTCACGATTTTCATCCAGCATCCGCAACAACACGCTGTATGGCTCCTGGCTGTCACCGCGCAGACTCACCACTGGCTGATACACCAGCTTGAGCTGGTCATTGTCTAGCGCATGCTCAATCTGATTGACCAACTGACTGTCGGTGAAGGTCGCCTGATCTTCCTGTTCTAACTGCGGCGTGCTGTCAGCATCCAGCGTCAGTGGGCTGTTATCTGGCACTGGCTCGGATTGTGGCGCAGGGGCGGCAACGCGACCGCCAACATTGGGGGAAGCGGCTGCTGGCGCGGCAGGTGGCGCATCCCCCCCATCACCAAGCAGCGATTTGACGGCATCACGGTATTCGGGTGCCAACAGGTCGAGCATCTCCGCCCCAAGCGGCTGACCATCCCCACCACCAAACAGCGAGCGATAGGCCTCGCTGGTGGCCTGTTGGCGTTTTTGTAATTCCTCTTGCTGGAGCTGTGGATCCGCCGCCCGCAACAACTGTCGCAGCCGCCGTTCACTTTTTTTCAGCCGCGCCCGCAATTCCTCGTTTTGCAAAGTCAAGCGCAGGGTTTGCCAATGCAGATGCACCATCCGCACCAGCCCTGCGGTATCGCCCGGAGTGAGCAAGCCGCCGCCACCTGCCCGCAACAGCCGAATCAGCGGCTGGGGGTCTTGTTGCTCATCGGCAATCACCAACAGTGGAATCGCTGGCTCAAGTTTTGAATAATACTCAGCGGTGAGATCAGCCGACAGCTCGGCACTGATCGCGGCAATAATCAGATCGCATTGGCGCACCCGTTCGAGTTTTTTGGGATGCTGGGTAAAAGAACCGCGCACCGGCAACAACGCCTGTTGCAGCGCGGAAAAAATGCTTTCTGCCTGCTTTGACTCAGCGGCGAGAATCAATAATTTGAGTGTCGTTGCTTGGCTGGTCATAAATTTAGTGCTCGATCCGTTCCAACCAGCGCACTGCCTCATCAAGGCGGGCAACTGTTGGCACCTGCGGACGCACAGGACGACGGCGCAAAATCACCCGAATCCCCTGTTCGCGTGCGGCAATGAGCTTGGCTGAGGTTGCAGTGCCGCCGCTGTTGCGACACACGATGGTATCAATTGCCTGTTGTGCCAATAGGGTGCGCTCGTGGGCAAGATCAAAAGGACCGCGTTCAAGCAACACCTCAGCGGCGGCAAAGGGCGGCAGCGGCTGGAGCGGCATCACCATGCGCAATAAAAACCATATCTGATCTAAGCCGGCAAAGGCGGCAATTTCTTGGCGACCCAGCGCCAGCAACACCCGCCGCGCCTGCTGCTGCTCAAGCTGGTGGATGGCTTGGTTCCAATCATCAACCAAGCTCCACTGATCCCCTGGCTCTGGCTCCCAGGCCGGGCGTTCTAGCCGCAACAGTGGCACCTGAGCCTGTTCACAGGCCTGCGCTGCATTCCAGCCCATGGTGTCTGCAAAAGGATGGGTGGCATCAATCACCGCGTCAATTGCGCGCTGGCGCAGAAACCCCACCAGCCCTGCCACGCCACCAAAGCCGCCCATGCGGATCTCACCTGGCGGCAGACGCGGAATGCCCGTGCGTCCAGCCAGTGAATTGATTAACTGCCAACGGGCATCAGCGGCGAGGACATCAGCAAGGGCATAGCCTTCGCTGGCGCCCCCTAAAATTAAAATGGATGGTTTCATTGGATTTTTGCTTGTATTGCGTGCCGCAACAACGCCAGCACCCGATAACCGACATGGACAAATTTGCTATAGGGTAACAATAAAAACAAAGCTGTGACGCTTCCCAGATGCACCACCAACAGCAGCCCCATGGCTGGCGTTGCCCGACTAATCAGCAGTGCCAGCCCGGTGCCGGCAGTCACCAGCAACAAGCGCAACAACGCCCGATCAGCCGCCTGCATTGGGGCGATGACCAGATCGGGATCGGTGTGTTGTTTGAGCCACAACAAGCCACTGCCAGCCACCAAGATCGCCCCACCACCGAGCGTCCCCAGCACCACTGGCCAGCTCACTAACCCGTAAGGTGCCAGTTGGCCTAATCCATGATGCAACAGTGCCGCGCTGAGTGTCGCCGCCACACACAGCACCATCCCAAACAGTAGCAATTGATGCAGTCCACGCTTGGCAGCTAATCGCCGATCATCAGGTGGATGACAGCCAACCCCGCCGCCGCTCAACTGGCGCAGGCTGATGATCTCGCCAATGAGCTGGCGCATCGCACACCACGAAAGCGGGGTTGCGGCAATCTGCCGCCAGAAACGCCACCAACTCATCATCAGCACCAGCACCGCCCAGCTCAAGCTCAGACCACCGAGGGCGGTCATGGTCGAGAGCGGCACCACGCGATAAAAATCACCAGGGGCGTGTGCTGGTGCCCAGAGCGTCGCCCACGGTAGCACAATAATCGCACAGAGCACTGCCAGCCCGATGCCAATCTGCAACGCCAATCGTGTCACCGCCTCCGCCTCAATCAACAGCCCTGCTGCTGCCCGCGGCCAGATGCGTTGTTGATAATCCTGCCAGCGTCGCTGTGCCAAGCTCTGCGGCACATTGACCGCGAACGGATGCGGCGGGGCGTACTGACAGGCATAAAGACAATTGCCACAGCCATGGCATAGCTGCGCCAGCCAGGTCACTTCGTTAGCCGTCAACAGCGGATGACGGGCAGCCGCATCGAATACCACACAATAGCCATTGCAATAGCCGCAGATATTGCACAGATGCAGCACGCGCCGTGCCTCGGCATCGACATCAATTTCAGGTGTTGACATAGCCTGCCGCCGCTTCCCCTGCCAATCGTCCAAACACCAGACTGATACTGAGCATCAGCCCAGAGAGATAACCCTGTGGGCACAGATTGGGGGCCATGATGGTACCAGCAGCAAACAGATTGTCGATGACTTGACCAGATGTCAATCGTACTCGGGTGTCAGTATCGACCGCAAGCCCATGATAGGTAAAGGTGATACCAGGGCGAATTGGATACGCAGCAAAGGGGGGCGTGGACAACGGCAGTGGATGATGGGCAGCGGCATGGTCGGTCATAAGGCTGCGCTCGACCGCCGCCACTGGCAACGCCAGTTGTGCGGCTAAGTCACTCATCGTTGGTGCAGTCAGCGGCGGATAAAGCGTCGGCGGTGCTAAACAGATTCCGCGAGAATCGAGCAGCAAATAAGCGATTTGACCTGGACAGTCCGCCACCAAACGCCCCCAAAGTGCATAGCGGGTGGAGCCACTGTCCGCGCTCTCATCGTGAAACCGCTCGCCATCGCGGTTGACCACGATGCCCTCGGGCATTGCGCGGATGCGGGTAATAATGCCGCCATCATCGGGCGGCGAACGCGCATCAACTGCCACCAGATAGGCGCGCTGCGGGTCGCCAACTGCCTGAGCACCAGCAGCAAGCAACGCCAGCAACAGTTCACCTTGTGCATAGGGCGTGCCACGGTTGATCAATCCATCTGCCCGCTCACCCCAATGCTGCGCCAGCCAGGATCGATTGGCCTGCGCCCCACCTGATGCCAAGATCAGTGCTTGCGGCTGCACGATGCGCTGGCGGTGGTGCTGATTGAGCGTGATCGCAGTTACCCTGTTTTTGTGTAAATGAAGCTGCGCGGCGGTGCAGTCATATTCAATGTTGACCCCGATGCCAGCGGCATAGCCATAGAGTGCGTTGATCAATGCCTTGCCGCCACCGAGCAAAAATGCGGTTTTGCGCGACACTGGCAGCCGCCCCTGACGGCGAGTTTGTAAACGCACACCGACGGAATGCAGCCAGGCGGGCAACTGCGCTGATTCAGTAATCAGACGCGCTGTCAACTCAGGATTCCCGCTGCCTTGCGTTGCCCGCGACAGATCATCAGCAAATTCTTGGGCTGAATAGTCACCATCGGAAAAATCACAATTTGGTGGATGTTGTAGCCGAAAATTGCGGGCATGGCGTGTATTGCCCCCACGCAGTGTCTGTGGGGCGCGTTCGATCAGAGTCACGCGAGCGCCAGCACGACGGGCGGCAATTGCTGCACACAATGCTGCACTACCGCCGCCGATCACGACAATTTGATCTGCGATCATTCCGCCATCAACGGTGCCAACTCAGCAAGGAGCCGCTGGGTGACACCACGATGGGCGGAGACCATGCGCTGACCATTGGCACCAATACGCGCTCGCTTTGCCGGGTCTTGCAGCCAAGCGACCACCGCTTGCGCCAGGGTCGCGGCATCGG
>SKYD01000007.1 GCA_007128075.1 Thiorhodovibrio sp. | reverse complement strand
TTGGACATCTTGCGCCCAGCCTGATCGACGGTGAAGCCGTGGGTGAGCACCTGGCGATAGGGAGCGCGTCCGTGGATCGCCACGGCAGTCAACAGCGAGGATTGAAACCAGCCGCGATGTTGATCCGAGCCTTCCAGATACAGATCCGCCGGATCGGTGAGTTCAGCACGCCGTGCCAATACCGCCGCATGGGTGACCCCAGAATCAAACCACACATCGAGCGTATCGGTGACTTTAATATAGTCCGCCGCCTCGTCGGCAGTGAGTAGATCGGCTGGCGCTAGCTCAAACCAGGCATCGATGCCGCTGTGTTCGATGCGCTGGGCGACCTGTTCGATCAGCTCAGCAGTGCGCGGATGCAGCGCGTTGGTGTCTTTATGCACCAACAGCGTGATTGGCACCCCCCAGGTGCGCTGGCGCGAGATACACCAATCGGGGCGATTGCTGACCATGCCCTCAATCCGCGATTGTCCCCAATCCGGTGTCCAGCGCACGCTGTGAATTGCTGCTAGTGCCTGTGTGCGCAACTGCTGTTGCTCCATGCCGATAAACCACTGTGGCGTGGCACGAAAGATCACCGGCGTTTTATGGCGCCAGCAATGCGGATAGCTGTGGCTAAAACGGGTGGCTAACAACAGTGCGCCGCGTGTTTTCAGGGTTTCGACGACCTGCTCATTGGCGGCGAAAATATTCAGCCCCGCAAACAGTGGCGTACCCTCAATAAAGCGTCCATCACCGCCGACGGGATTATCAACCGCAAGCTGATAGCGTTGCCCGACCAGATAATCTTCCAGACCATGCCCAGGCGCGGTATGTACCGCGCCGGTGCCTGCTTCCAGGGTGACATGCTCGCCCAAAATGATCGGCACTTGGCGCTCATAAAACGGATGCTGCAGCATTAAGCCCTCAAAAGCATCGCCGCGCCCGTAGCCAATCACCCGATAGTCGGTGATGCTCCAGCGATCCATGGTGTCGCGCAGCAGCCCCTCTGCCACCAGCAGCCGTTCCGCGCCCTGCGCAGTTGCCGCTTGCACGATGGCATAATCCAGCGATGGATTGAGCGCGACCGCCTGATTGGCGGGCAAAGTCCAGGGGGTGGTCGTCCAGATCACCACCGAGATTGGCCCACTGCCATGCCCTTCAGGCACTGCATGACAGCGCGCAAATAACGCCGCCTCATCCAAGACGGCAAAGCGCACATCAATCGCAATCGAATCTTTATCCGCATACTCGACCTCGGCCTCAGCAAGTGCCGAGCCGCAATCGATGCACCAATGCACTGGCTTAAAGCCCTGATGCAGATGCCCCTGCGCGATGATCGCCCCCAGAGCACGCACAATGTCGGCCTCGGTGACAAAATCCATGGTCAGATAGGGTTGATCCCAGTCACCAAGCACACCGAGACGCTCAAAATCGTCGCGCTGTTTGGCAACCTGCACCGCGGCATAGTCACGACAGGCCTGGCGGAACTGGCGTGGAGTCAGTGCCTGCCCGGGCTTGCCGTGGGTTTTCTCGACCTGCAACTCAATCGGCAGCCCGTGACAATCCCAGCCCGGAACATAGGGCGCATCAAAGCCATCGAGAGTGCGCGACTTGACGATCATGTCCTTTAACACCTTGTTCACGGCATGACCGATATGAATCTCGCCATTGGCATAGGGCGGGCCATCATGGAGCACAAAGGGCGTGGCACCAGCGCGGGCAGCGCGAATCTGTTGATAAAGCTGCATTTCCTGCCAGTGCGCCAGCCGCGTTGGCTCGCGCTGTGCCAGATTGGCTTTCATCGGGAAATCGGTTTGGGGAAGATTGAGCGTGTGCTTATAATCAGTCACGGGGGTCTTGATCCTAATCGAGGCAAAGGCGCGGATGAAATGAGTTAGTTTAACACAGCAATTCTAAATTTTTTGTTGAATCAGCAGCAATGAAGCGACCACGAAGAGAATAAATAATGACACAAAACTCAAGTTGGCAGCAGCAGGCGATTGCCCGTCTCGATCAATTGCATCACCATCGCGGGCGCGGCTTTCCCGCCTTAGCCACCCTGATTGGCGAGCCGCTGGCAGCCAGCACTCTGTGGACAGAGTGGAATGCGCACGCTGGCCGCTCGGTGGTGGTCTGGTCAGCAGCGGCAAATGCTAGCTATCTTACGCTGTGGCTGGAGCAACTGTTCCGCGACTGCAATCCCTGCACCGCATTAAGCACCGTGCCCGCGCCCGCCAAACGGCGGCTGGGTCTGTGGTGGGCAAAGCCCGCAGAGCCGCAATCGCCACTGCTGGCGTTTGCCGCCCATGATCCCTATTTGAGCCAATTTGTACACTGGCTACTTGCACAATGTGCTGACGGTGCCGCACTGTCGTTGGCGGCAACCAACACATTGTTGGCAAAATTAATGGAAGACGATGCCTTGTTGCCAGCGCAGGTGTTGGCACTGTTGACGCGCTGTTTTGGTGAGGCACCGTTGCCGGCGTTGCTGTTTGCAGCGGCAGCGGATCAGAGTGCTGACAATACCCCAGAATTGGCAGCACGCTTGGCAGAATCAGCACCCGCGCTGGTGACAGCAGTGAGTGTGTCCGAGACACAGTGGGAGCACTATCAACGGCAGGCGCGTGAATCACGCTACAAGGCACTGTTGCAGCAAGGGCTGGTGCATTTGCCAACAATTCCTTCACTCACCGCGCCAGCGGTTGCAATGCCAGATCGCTGGGCGGCGTTAACAACCTTGGCTGGTGATCGCGGCCAACAATTGGTCGCCACCTTGCGTCGCTATGATGCTGAAGCGGCGTTAATTGAGCAGGCAAGTGATTTGTTGAGATTGTTGCCAACAGCAAATCGTGATCCACAAACCACCAAACAGGTACGCAGCCAGGCCGAGCAATTGTTGTTTGCGCTATTTGCGCTCACCCCCGATCTCGCGGGGCAATTTCAACGCAATGTCGCGCTGCCGCTGACCTTTGGCAATCGTCCGCTGGAGGTCGATCTGCTGGCAGATCCACCTGGGGTGGCGATTGAGATCGACGGCGATTACCATGTCACCGCTGCGGACTGTTATCGGCGCGACCGCCGCAAAGACTGGCTGTTACAACAGCATGGATTGATCGTGTTGCGCTTTCTCGCTGAAGATGTGGTCAGTCACCTCGAATCGTTGCTAGAGACAGTGCGCGCTGCGTTGCAGTGTGCTCAGAGCTGAATCTCGCCGAGACGACGAATCCAGTATCCTTGATTGCGGACATTGGCCGGCAACTGCGCGACGGCATTTTGCGCACTGGCGCGATTGGGAAAACTTCCTGTCACTGCCAGCACTTCCTGTTGTGTGGGAATAATCCGCACATTCGTGAGTTGATGTTCGAGAATGTAGTTCTCAATCGCGCTGAAGTCACTCAAGGCAGCGAGCTGGATTGTATAATGGTTAGGATCCTGCTCGCTTAGCCATTCGATACTCAAGCTGACTTGCTCATGCAACGGATCGTCTATCGGCACCATCTCCAGCGTTTCCATCGCCCCCAATCGCTCGCCCATTTCCGCGCTGTTGGGTGCCGTCACATCAATATCTTGCTTATCATTTGTCGATGATGGATCACGATTTGATCGTGGCTGAAGATGCGCCAGCGGCGAGGTGGTTTCATCTGGATCGGGGAGCTGGCTGATGGCGACATAACCGACAACAATAAGTAAAAATCCAACCACAGCAGGTATAAACCAGCGTTGTTGCCAAAACAACCGCTTGGCTTGTTTTGGCTCCGGTTGCTGTTGCGGATTGGTGTCAGCCACTGCTGCGCTTGACGGCACAGGTTCAGATTGTGGCGCAGGTTCGGCTGTTGGCTGGGGTTTTTTAGGCGTGGGCGGTTGCTCGGGTTTGGGCTCGGCGGGCGGCGGTGCCACAGCGGCGGCCTGCAATTCTTGGCATTTGCTATGCAGCCATTGTTCAGCAAAACGATTCAACGCCGCCGGCGATCCGGCACTGTCTTCGTGGAGCTGCATGGCATCGTCTGAGCTGAGTAACTGATTGGGATTTTTGTGACCAGCAACAAACAGCCGGTGCGCGACATAAGCCCGGGTTTGTTCAAGATTAAATGCCAATAAATTCAGCCGTGTTGCCTGTTTTAAATCCTGCGACTCCAGCGAGGTGAAATGCCGTTGTGCGAAGGCGGCATCGCCGACCAGCACCAGCCGCGGCCCGCGTTGGCTGATGCCGATGATCGCGCTGCGCAGGTTAATCAACAGCCGGACAATTTCTGCACCGAGCAGATGGGCATCATCAATGGCGATCACAATTTCCGCGCCGGTCTGAATCCGCGCTGCTAACAGCTCGGTCACAGAACGATCGGGTTGGTCATAGCCATGGGCGCGCAGATGGTTGCGCAGCGTCACCTCGGTGGCAGCAAAGCTGGTGTTGCTGCGCCCACGAAAGGCGATTAATTCAAATTCATTGGGCAAGGCACTCAGCAGCCGAATCAACTGGGTGCTACGCCCCGAGCCAACATCGCCGCTTAAAAAAATCATTGTATTTTGTCGATTCAGTGCCCGGCGTCCGGTGTCGTTGAGGGTGTCGAGCAAAGGATCAGTGTATAAAAATGCTTCGTTCGGTTGGGGGTCGAACGGCTGCTGATCGAGTTTCAGCAGTGCCAAACAGGGTGAGGATAACGCCATAAGTTAAATTATTTCTTGCGCTTGGCAGCTAAGGGTTGTAGGGCTTCGGCATCTTCAGCGTTGACATATTCTGTACCGGCGCTACCGTACATATCTGCCGCCGCTTCAAGCCAATGATTGGGGAAACGCAGTGAAAGTTCCTCACGCAATAGCTCCTGCCCATTAGGTGAATAATCAGATAAAAGAAATCGTGTGGCAAAGGTGCCGAGTGGACGAAAAACAATATCCACCACCTTTGCCTTGGCCTGAACATGCTGCACACCTTCTTGATCCGGAATCAAAATAGGTAAATTTAGCGGATGCACTGAATGCAGCTCTAATTTTTTAGCAATGTTGGCACGCATCGAATTGAGCGACATTTCTTCCGTCCAGCCCGGCAACACTTCGCCATTGGGAAGGGTAAATTGAATCCGCCGATGCAGCGGAAATATGCCGTGCCGTGCTGATTGATGCGAATAGGCCTCCATGATCCGCACTGCATCATCGTCGCGCTTGGTGAGTATCTCTTTAATGTGTTCAATGGCACGATAAAAGACGGCATCTTGGTGATGTTCAAAGGCCACAATCTGCAAACCGATGCGAAAATCGCCGTCAGTGCTATCGAGAACACAATGGCGCACAACAGCTTGGGCGCTGACCTGTTCGTGATGCTTTTCGTCGTCAGAATATAAAAAAATGACAATGTGCAGCTTCATTCCCAACGGCAAACTATGATCGGCATGAAGACT
>SKYD01000167.1 GCA_007128075.1 Thiorhodovibrio sp. | reverse complement strand
TCGGCGCTGTAGCCGAGCATCGCCGCCATGCGCTGATTGACAAAGGTGGTGCGGCCCTCGGCATCAATCTCCCAGATGCCGTCGTTGAGATTTTCCACCAGCCGCCGGTATTGCGCCTCGCTGTGTTGCAGCGCCTCCTGGGCGCGCTTGCGGGCGGTGATGTCCTGATGGGTGCCCATCATCAGCTTAGGCTTGCCCTCGGCAGTCCAGGTCGCCACCTTGCCGCGATCCAGCACCCAGATCCAGTCGCCGTTCTTGTGCCGCATCCGCGATTCGCACTCGAAATAATCCAACGCACCGCTGAAATGCTGTTCCAGGCGTGCGGCGCTCTGTTGCAAGTCCTCGGGGTGGGCAAACTGCTGCCAGGTGGCGATGGAGATTGGAGCAAGCTCCTCCAGGGTGTAGCCAATCATCTCCGCCCAGCGTTCGTTGAAAACGGTCGCGCCGGTTTCGACATCCCATTCCCAGGTGCCGACATGGGTGCCACGCAGAATATTCGCCAGCCGATAGCGTTCCTCGACCAGCGCCTGCTCGGCATCTTTTTGGTGCGTTTGATCGTAGAGATACCCGATGATGCTGGTCAGCGCGCCCTGGGCATCGCGCATCAGTTTGGTGAAATCGTAAAACCAGCGGTACTCGCCGGATTTGGTTTTCAGACGATAGGATTGCTCGTAAGTATCGATGTGGTGTTCGATATTGTGCGCCACTTCCGGGGCGATGCGCTCCAAATCATCGGGGTGAATCATCTCAACATAATGAAAGTCCGGCGCGAGCATCTCTTGCTGAGTATAGCCCAGGCTTTCGCTGACATTGGCGCTGACCATGCGGATTGGCCAGTTGATCGCCGGATCCCATTCGATGAGAAACACCGGCCCCGAGGCGAACAGATTGCGCTCGCGTTCCAGTGCCTCCAGCGCCCGCTTGCGCTCGGTGATGTCGGTGAGCATCACCAGACGCACATAACGGCCATCACTCCAGCGGATCGCCTGATCGCGGCACTCATACCAGTGCGCATTCAGGGTGTTTTGCACCGTCCAGCGCCGGATGCCGGTTGGCTGGCCATCTGCGTTGAGCAATGTGGTTTGCGACGGGCAAAATTCACAGCGACCGCTTTGCCCGCGTTGCAGGGCCTGCCAGCAGCATTGTCCCTCGATGTCGCCAAAGACGGTCTTGGTTTGGCTATTGGCGAATAAAATGACATTCGTTTTCAGATCATTGACATAGATGAGTTCATCCATGCTGTTCAAAATTGTGCGCAACCGCTGCTCGTTCTCGGCGAGCGCGGCCTGCGCCTGTTGGTAAGCGGTAATGTCGTGGCCGATGGACTGATATTCCACAATCTGCCCGTGTTCATCGACAATCGCCTGATCAGTCCACTCCTGCCACACCAGCTTGCCATCGCCAAGGATCGACTGATGAACGCAGGTCTGTCGGGGGTTCTGGGCATTCAAGGCAGCGATTTTTTGTACAATCGCGTCATGCTCGACTGCCGGTATCAGATCGAGAAACCGCCGTCCGAGCAATTCATCCTCGCGGCGTCCAAATAAACGACAGTAGGCGCCATTGACGAATGTCAGCGTGGTATCCGCCTGGAACCGGCAGATCATCGCTTGTTGACTCTCCAGTACCGAGGCGAGCAGTTGCTGGCTGTAATGGAGTTGACGCTCCGCATCGCGTTGCTCGGTGATGTCCTGACCCACCGATTGAAAGTGCGTCAACTGTCCTTGGGCATCGAAAAAGGCGCGATTAAGCCAGCGCACCCAGCGGAGCGCGCCTTGGGCATCGCGCACCTGGTTTTCAAAGCTTTGCACTGGGTGTTCGGGGGTATAAAGCCGCATTTCCGCCAGGGAATGCGCCCGTTGTTCGGGAGCAATCAGCTCGATCCAACGCTTGCCTTCCAAGCCGCCCGGCGCCTGAAAAAAATCCGCCATGGCGCGGTTGGCAAATGTGATCGTGGTATCGGGCAGATAACGCTCGACCAACAGCGGATGATTGTCAACAATATCCTGATACAGGCTGTCGGTCTGATCCAGTGCCTGATGTTGACTGTGGAAGCGATCCAGCCAGCGCTTGCCAGCCAACAGCAACACCAAGACCCCGGTCAGCTTGGGCACTTCTTCGAGCAACAGATGCAACCACAGCGGATGGACGACGAAATGCGCGATGCTGTCGGTGACGGCATAGACTAGAAAAATCCCCAGCCCCGCCAGCAACAGCGCGACAATGCCCTGTTCGGTGCGCTGCGCCAGCACTCGGCGCTGGAATCCAAACACCAAGATGATCGTGGCGATCAGGAGCGCAAAGATCATCTCAAGAACATATTTCTCAATCGCCGGCGGTGGGCTGACCTTTGGCAGCAGCGGCCATTGAGCGACACCGCCGGCGATGGCGAGCGTGAGCCACGCCAGGGCGATCAAGCGGCGTTTGAGAACTGAAGGATCGGGTGGTTTGGGATTCGCTGTTGGCATGATGATTAACCACGATGTGTTCAAAATGTGCGTTCAACTTGCACCTGATTGCGCCCCTGATGCTTGGCGCGGTAGAGGGCCTGGTCGGCACACTCTTGCAGGTGGCGCAGATCGGTCTTGGCCTGATCGGGTCTATGGGTGGCGACCCCGATACTCAGGGTCACCACCGAGCCGGCGCTGGAGCGGGCATGGGGGATGGCTAGCGCCTCCACGGCGACGCGCATCTGCTCGGCAAGATGGAGCGCGCCATCGCTCTCGGTTTCCGGCAGCAGGGCGACGAATTCCTCGCCGCCATAGCGCGCCACCAGGTCTAGCGGACGCTCGCCACAGTGCGCGAGCGCTTGCGCCACCTGCCTGAGACAATCATCCCCCGCGCCGTGGCCATAATGATCGTTGTATTGCTTGAAGTGATCGATATCAATGAGTATCAGAGACAGGGGCAGACCGGTGCGCAGGGCGCGCTTCCATTCGACCTCCGCGCGCTGATCGAAATAGCGCCGATTGGCAATGCCGGTGAGGCCGTCTTGCATCGAGAGCTTTTCGAGCAGCTCGGTCTTGAGCTTGAGTTCCCGCTCCACCTGCTTGCGCTCAGTGATCTCCTGTTCCAGCGCGAAATTGGTTTCTTGCAACAAGGCTTCGGCTTGTTTTCGCGCGGTCGCATCTTGCTGATAGCCAAACCAGCGGGTGTCGCCATTGTCAAAGAACATCGGCGTGGATTCAATCAGCATAAAGCGAATTTCGCCATTGATAATCACCCGCCCTTCCCAGTGAAATGATCGGCGTTCACGCACGACGTGTTCATTCAGTTGTTTAAATTCCTCGAACTCATCCGGGTGAATCACATCCCAGGCGAGAAACGCATTGTTCAGCAATGCTTCGCGGCGTATTTGATTCATGACACACCAGCTATCGCTGACATACTCGAATTCCATCGTACCATTGGCGCGGAGCCAAAAGACATAGACCCCGACCGAGACATGATCCACGAGGTCGTTGAAAAGGTGTAAACTCTCGCTCAAAGCCTCCTCGGCACGCTTGCGATCCGTCACATCCGTCACCACACCTTCCCACACCGTTGTGTGATCCGGCAAGGTCCGCGGCTTGGATTCGGCGGTGATCCATCTCACCTCGTCATTTGCCGCGAGTATCCTGGTTTCGGCAAAAAAGGTGCTTTTTTCTTCAAAGGTACGGGCATTCAACGCCATGAAGGCCTCCATGTCATCGGGATGCACGCGCGTGAAGGGACTTTGTGGATTTGCCTTGATGTCTTCCCGGGTCAATCCCAACAGCTCCAGAAAACGGCTGCTCATAAAGGCAAAATGCGCCATGCCGCCGTCTGCGGGTTGTACCATGGTGTAGGTGCCGACCGGGATATTTTCTGTCAGTTCATAGGCGGTTTTCTCCAGCCGTTTTTCGGCAATGCGCAGTGCTTCTTCCGCCTGCTTCTGCGCACTCTGGTCATACAGATAGCTACGAAGATCGGTGACACGACCAGCCCTGTCGCGCACCAACAGGGTAAAATCATAAAACCACAGATACTGACCCGTTCGGGTACGCAACCGATAGGAATCTTCGTATCGATCAATCCCCGCTGCAATCTGGTCTTTGAGTCGGCTTGCGACAGCCTCGGCGTCATCTGGATGGATCAAGGCCGGATAAGAAAACCCGGGATCCAACATCTCGGCCTGGCTGTAGCCTAAAATCTGTTGGACATTCGAGGAGGCATGTTTCATTGGCCAGTGGCCATCTTGTTCCGCTCCCCATGCGAGGGTAAACACCGGCCCCGCAGCGAACAGATCCCGTTCTTTCTTAAGCTCCCCGACGGCTTTGCGATTCTCTGCCAGCAGAAACACAATGATGGCGGAAAAGGCCAGAATGGCCGCCGCCCCGGCAAAATAACTCCACATCAGCGGGTCGGAAAAGACCAGGTACCCTGACCACCCCGCCGCGGGCGTGGCGCCCATTTGCCAATATCCATCGGGGAGTTCGATCAATTGGGTGACCGGGTGATGTGCAAAGACCCCAGGATCGCCAAAAAACACCTCGCCCTCTTCCCCGCGTCCATCCCGGCCGCGGATGGCGAGGCGCAAGGACTCCTGTTGCGTGATACCGGCTCCGGCAAAAATGGCATCGGTGTTCATCACCACCGAGGCAAAGCCCCAGAAACGCTCCTCACCGGATGTTGTGTCGGGTATATGGATCGGGATGCGGGCAATGAGACCCTCGCCGCCCTGCACCAAGTCGAGCGGCCCGGCGAGGACAATGCGATTGAGTTCCAGCGCCCGGTTGACCGCGTCAATCTGATCTGGCAGGGTTCGGTAATCCAGGCCAATGGCCCTTTCATTGCCGGCGATGGGATACATCAGGCGCAATACCATGTCGCGGGCCAGGCCGATGTTGCGCAAATCCTGATGCTCGCGGAACTGAATCGCCATGGCGCGACTGAAATCGTCCTGGGTCAGTTCGGGATTCATCGCCACCAGGGATTTCACCCCCGAGACGGCGAAAATATTCCCGTAGATGCGACTTTTCAGAGCGGTTGCCAGCACATCGAGTTGCTGTTTGACCTGCTCGATCTCGCGCTGTTGATGCCGTTCCGATTCAAAGCGAAACAACTGCGCGCCAATCAGCACGAACAGACCAAAAATCACCGCGAATAGCAGCAACCCCAAGGTGGTGAGATTGCTTTGGCGCTTTTTTCTTTTCCACATCGGCGCGGAAGCAAGCGGCGTGACCGATTCATTCATGAGGTTTCCCATTTCCGGCGACATGGCAGTGAGCCAATCGTTAAGCGCTAATTCCGTTGAAATATTGCAGACAGGGCGCCGGCCCCGTCTCGGGAAGCGCCTTGGCATCATACCAACAAACTTTCCAGTTCCTTAGCGCGTTGATTCAGGCTCTCGGCAATCGCCAAAATTTCT
>SKYD01000243.1 GCA_007128075.1 Thiorhodovibrio sp. | reverse complement strand
TGGCGCAAACTGTGCTGCACCTGAGCGACCAGCATTTTCAACACCTCATCGCCAATCTGATGCCCATAGGTGTCGTTCACCCGCTTGAAATGGTCGGCATCGAGCAGCAACAGCGTCAACTCACGCTGATGGCGTTGGGCGAGCTGAAACGCTTCCTCAGCGTGGCGCAAAAATGCTCCACGGTTGAGAATGCCGGTGAGGCTGTCAGTGGTGGCGAGTTTCACCAGCCGCTCCTCGGCCTGCTTGCGCTCGGTGATGTCGCGGACGATGCCCACAAACAGCCGCTGTTTGGCAAACTCGGCGTGACCGACAGTGATTTCCAGCGGTACCAAGCTGCCATCGCTGCGGCGACCAAAAATCTGTCGTTCGCCCATTTTGCGTGAGCGATCATTGGGAATCGAGGAGCTGCGCACATGCTGGTCATGGTGGCGTGCGTCGTCGTTGGGCATCAGGTGCTTGATTGAGCTGCCGATGACCTCATCAGCGCGATACCCAAACATCTTCTCGGCGGCGGGGTTAAATTCCTGCACCATGCCCTGTTCGTCGATCACAATCACGCAATCTTGGGTTGTTGAAACAATGGTGCGCAGACGACGCTCGCTGAAAATCACCTGGCGACGCTTGAGCCGATATCCCCAGAGCAGCACCGCCAGCAGCGCACACATAAAGAATCCAAACATTTCTAATCCCAACAGCACGAGATTGGTGGGTTGCCAGCCGGTGACAGGTCGCGCCGCCAGTTGCCAAGTGCCGTTGGGAATGTTGATCGGGCGCAGCAGGGCATCTGAGTCAAATAGCTCGGGCGCACCAAAAAACACCTCACCAGCACTGCCTTTGCCATCGCGCCCCCGCAAGGCGAACTGAATCTCTTCGTGTTGTTCATTGAGTACCACCGCCTCAAGGATGCGATCAAAATCCAGCACCAAACTGATCATGCCCCAGTAGCTGTCATCGTTTAAAAACACTGGGGTCCGGCTGATCAGCCCCCTGCCGCCTTGGAGCAAGGGCAGTGGCCCACCGAGCACGGTCTGACGGCTTGTCATCGCCCGCTCGACCGCTGGCCATTGATTGGGAACATCGGGATAATAAAGGCCAATTGCCGCTTCGTTGCCTTCGAGCGGATAGACATGGGTGATGCGATTATCAGGGGCAACACCGATGTTGCGGATGTGGCGACCAAGACCGTAAAGCACTTCTAGTGCCTGTTTGATACGCTGTTCGTCAATGGTTTCCAGTACCACCACATGGGCGATCAGGCCATTGACCAAAAACACATCGGCATTGATCTCGGCTTCCAGGCGGCTAATGACCTGATTCACTTCCCAAGAGACCGTGGTCAACAAATCTTGCGCGAGCCGCTGGCGCTCGGTATTGGCGACAAAATGCACCGCGCCGCTGAGGATAATCCCCACAATCAAGCTCGGCAACCACAGCATGAGATCAAAGCGTTGTTGTTTGGTTTGAAAATTCATCGGCGACAATCTGTGAGTTTTTCGTGAAATTCAACGAATCCGCTTGCATCTTAACATTTTAAAAAACGGGCAGCGGCTGATGTATCCCCATAAATTTAGCCTCGCTAAGCCAGTAGTGCGTCATGATCGTTTGCGACCCATTCATCATTAATCAGATTGCGTTATTTCAAGGGGATAGTTCGCTGGAAAGTGATAAAACACATGATCGCGGTTGGCATTGACCAAGGTGCCATCGGCAAGACGACCAGTGAGCGCAAAGTTGAGCGTGAGCGGTTGGTGATCCAGCCACTGTGGAGCGATTTTGATATACGCCACTACGGGGGTAATCTCACCAGCACCAAGGGTCAGTTCAGACTCAACACCGTGGAGGGTGAGCGGCACGGCCGCTGTTGCAGTGACGCTGAGTGTCGCAGCCTGATGGGTTTTGTTGAATATTTTTAAGGTGTAGCGGTTTTGGATTGAGCCATCGCTGAGTTCGACAAACAGCGGTGACTGCTCATGCAGCACATGCAGCTCGACGGTGTTGATGGTGCTCAAACCATAGAGGATGCCGCTGAGTGAGAGCAGCAAAATCGCCCCGTAGAGCCACACCCGTGGTCGGGTCAGCAGTGAGCGCGTGGGCTGACCTTCCAGCTCATCAAGCGAGGCATAGCGAATCAGCCCGCGTGGGCGATCAATTTTGTCCATCACCTGATCGCAGGCATCTAAACACAGTGCGCAGGTAATGCAGCCTTCTTGTTGGCCCTTGCGGATGTCGATACCCGTCGGACAGACCGCAACACAGAGGTTGCAGTCGATGCAGTCACCCTGACTGTTTGCGGCAGCGTCCTTTTTTAGCCGCCCCCGAGGCTCGCCTCGGCTGAGATCATAGGCTGGCACGATGGTGGTACGATCGAGCATCACACCTTGAATCCGCGCATAGGGGCAGAGCCAGAAACAGACCTGCTCGCGTAGCCAGCCTGCTAACAGATAGGTGCCTGCTGTGAACAGGGCGACAAAAGTATAGACCACCCCATTGGCGGCACCAACAAAAAAATCGCGCCACAACGGAATGGCACCGTAAAACCAGGCGACAAAACTCAACCCCGTGAGCAAACCAATCAGCAGCCACAATCCATGTTTGATGGCTAGGCGTTGTAGGCGTTGTTTGGTCAATGGGCGCGGTTGGCGGCGTTGCTGTGGCGGTCCCTCCAGCCATTCTTCAAGCCAGGTAAACACATCTGTCCAGACTGTTTGAAAACAGAAAAAGCCGCAATACACCCGCCCGGCGATCACCGTGGTCACTGCCAGCAGCACGGCAAAAAATAGCAGCAGCAAGGACAGCATCCAGAAATCTTGCGGCAATACGGTGACAGCGAACAGATGGTATTGGCGGTTGGGAATGTCAAACAGCACCGCTTGCCGCCCATCCCAAGGCACATAGGGGCCGAGAAAAAAGATCAGCCACACAGCCGCCGCCCACCATTTGATGCGGCGCCAGCGTCCGGGCAGCCGTTTGGCGTGAATCGTCGTGGTGCCGGTGTTGACCTGCCACGCGGCAGATTCGGCATAGAGTTGATCTAAGTCATTGTCGAGTGGATTAGACATGGTCTGCTTTGTTCCAGGTATAAACCGCAGTCACGGCATAATTCCACACTGCGCCGACAACAATCCCCGCCAATGCCGACAGCATCCACAACGAGTCAGCCTGAAATAGATAGCGGGCGACGCCAACATTGGCAATCGCGCCGATGCTACAGGCAGCGACAAAGGACAGCCAGCCGCGCCACCATGCGCGTCCACTCAGCCGCTGATCGCGGTAAGTGAGCAGATTATTGAGCCAAAAATTGGTGGTCATGGCGACTAAGGTGGCGATGCTATGACCGATAATAAAGCTCATGCCGAGCGCGCGATGCAATCCCCATAACACCAACAAATGAACACCAACACCACTGCCACCAATCAGTGAAAAGCCGATAAAACGCGCTGGGATCCATGAGCCAACGAGTTTTTGCAACAGCATCACCAGATAATCCCACAGCACCGCATAATCGAGCTTGCTGTGACCAGCTTGCCGGGGACGAAATTGATAGGGTAATTCAACAAAGCGTAGCGGTCGGGGATGGCTGGCGAACAGATCGAGGAGAATTTTAAAGCCCACGCCACTGAGTCGATGCACACAGTGCTGCAACACCTCTGCCCGCAGCATAAAAAAACCACTCATCGGATCGCGGAGATCGGCATGAATCAGCCACTGGCTGATGCGCGTAGCCAGGCGACTCATCTGCGCCCGCCGTGCCTCCCAATCTGCCACCCCACCGCCAGCAACATAACGACTGCCAACCACCACATCGAGCTTGCTGCCGCGTAACTGCGCCAACATCTGCGGCAGTAAAGTTTCATCGTGCTGCAAATCAGCATCCATCACCGCCACATAGGGCGCGGTGGTTGCCAGCATCCCCTCAATACAGGCCGAGGATAGTCCGCGCCGCCCAATCCGCTGCACCACGCGCACCCGTGCATCCTGCTGACCCAGACTGCGCACAATCGCCGCTGTCCCATCGGGCGAATCGTCATCAACGACCAGCACCTCCCAGTTAATTCCGCGCAAAGTGCTCTCCAAACGCGCAATCAGGATGGGGATATTCGCCGCCTCATTATAGGTCGGGATGATAATCGCAAGCTCAGGACCTGTAGACATAAAATGATCATGTTCCCATGTTCGGATAGTTTATCAAATGGCTATCAGCGCGTCTTTAGATTAAGAATTGATACGCGCTCGCTGGTGCGCGAGTAAGTTTGATTGTGCAGCAACCCGCAGGCTATGTTAGAATGCCTTTTGCTTAGCTCAATACTACTCCAAAATTCACGGAGAGGTGCCGGAGTGGTCGAACGGGCTTGACTCGAAATCAAGTGACTCCTTACGGGGTCCGTGGGTTCGAATCCCACCCTCTCCGCCATTGATCCTCATTTTGCTTTCGCATATTTTTCGCGCCAATCTTTTAGGAATTGTACCCCCTCCATATGACGCAGCAGGACATCAAATCGGTGCCGCTTGAGGCGCGTCTGATCTCCCTAGAAGCCCAGCTTGAAACGCTGTTTGAGGTTAGTCGTGTGCTCAGCCGCTCGCTTGACTTGCGCTCCACCCTGCGCGAGGTGCTTAAAACCTTGCATGAGCGCGGGCGCTTGACCCTAGGCATGGTCTGTCTCGTCGATGAAGAAACCGGCGAGTTACTGCTCAGTGCGCTGCATGATGCGGTCGCCGAGCCGTTTGAAAAAACCCGCTATCGCCCGGGTGAGGGGGTCATCGGGCGTATTTTGGAGCGCAATGAGCCGTGGATTGTGCCGCGCTTGGGCGATGAGCCGCGGTTTTTAGATCGACTCAATCTCTATGATCACGCGCTGCCCTTTATCGGGGTGCCGATTCGGATTGGCGAGGAGGGGGTTGCAGTTGGGGTGTTTGCTGCCCAGCCGCCAGTTGCCAATGAGCTGCTTGAAGAACGCGCCCGCTTTCTGGAGATGGTGGCGAATCTGATTGGTCAAGCAGTGCGGTTGTCGCGCACGGTTGAGGCCGAACAACAGGCGTTGCGTGAAGAGCGCGACAAGCTGCGTCGTCATCTCAAAGGGGCGCATGGCTTTGATAACATCATCGGTCACACTCAGAGGATGCGCGTGGTGTTTGATCAGGTGCGCCAGGTTGCCAAATGGAACACCACCGTGCTGTTGCGTGGTGAATCGGGTACTGGCAAAGAACTGATCGCCAATGCTATTCATTATAACTCACCGCGAGCGCGCGGCAGTTTGGTCAAGCTCAACTGCGCGGCCTTGCCGGATAATCTGCTCGAATCGGAGCTTTTTGGCCACGAAAAGGGCGCGTTCACTGGTGCAGCCGCCCAGCGCAAAGGACGCTTTGAGCAAGCCGATGGCGGAACCCTGTTTCTCGATGAGATTGGCGAGATCAGCCCCGCATTTCAGGCGAAATTGCTGCGGG
>SKYD01000172.1 GCA_007128075.1 Thiorhodovibrio sp. | reverse complement strand
GTTCCCGCCTATTATGTGGTCGCACCTGCGGAATGTTCGTCCAATCTGGCGCGTTTTGATGGGGTGCGCTATGGCCATCGCTGTGCGGATCCGATTGATCTAAATGATCTTTATCAACGCAGCCGTGCTGAAGGCTTTGGCGATGAGGTCAAACGGCGAATCATGATCGGCACCTATGTGCTCTCAGCCGGCTATTACGATGCCTATTATCTCAAAGCCCAAAAAATCCGCCGTCTAATCAGCGACGATTTCACCCGCGCTTTTGCCAAGGTCGATGTGATTTTAGGGCCGACCACGCCAACCACCGCCTTTGACTTGGGCGCTAAATCCGATGATCCAGTGGCGATGTATCTCAATGATATTTATACCATTGCTGCCAATCTCGCCGGATTGCCGGCACTCTCGCATCCTGCTCGACCAGTGGCTGGGCTGCCGGTTGGCGTGCAATTGATCGGCTCGTATTTTCAGGAAGGGCGGCTGTTGAATTTAGCGCATCGCTTTCAGCAGGTCACCGAGTGGCATCAAGCCACGCCAGCGTTGGGTTAAATGGAGGATCACAGGATGCAATGGGAATCAGTCATCGGGCTAGAGATTCATACCCAACTGGCGACTGTTAGCAAAATTTTTTCCGGCGCGGCAACGACCTTCGGTGCCGCACCCAATACCCAAGCCTGCGCTATTGATCTTGGGTTGCCTGGGGTGTTGCCAGTGCTCAATGTCGCGGCGGTGCGCTGTGCAGTGCGCTTTGGGCACGCCATTGGTGCCGAGATTGCCCCGCGCTCGGTCTTTGCGCGTAAAAATTATTTTTATCCCGATCTGCCCAAGGGTTATCAGATCAGCCAGTATGAATTGCCGATTGTTGGGCGTGGTCAGATTGAGATTATCCTTGATCAGGGCGAGGTCAAAACCATCGGCATCACCCGCGCCCATCTGGAAGAAGACGCGGGGAAATCATTGCACGATGATCAACTCGGCACCGACGGCGGTAGCTATAGCGGGATTGATCTCAACCGCGCTGGCACGCCGCTGTTAGAGATTGTTTCCGAGCCGGATCTGCGCTCGCCACAGGAGGCGGTCGCCTATGCCCGCACCATTCATCAACTGGTGCGGTGGATTGGGATTAGCGACGGCAACATGCAGGAAGGCTCGTTTCGGGTCGATGCCAATATCTCGCTACGCTTGCGCGGTGAAACCCGTCTGGGCACCCGCGCCGAGATTAAAAACATCAACTCGTTTCGCTTTTTGCAAAAGGCGCTGGAGTTTGAGATCGAGCGCCAGCAAGAGATTTTAGAAGACGGCGGGGAGGTCGTTCAGGAAACGCGGCTTTATGATGCGGCGCTGGATGAAACTCGCTCGATGCGTTCCAAAGAAGAGGCCAACGATTACCGCTATTTTCCCGATCCTGATTTGTTGCCGGTGGAGCTGGATGCCGCATTTATCACCGAGACAATTGCCGATCTGCCCGAGTTGCCAGCAACCATGCGCCAGCGGTTTTGCGATCACTATGGGCTGTCTGCCCATGATGCCGGGCTGTTGACCTCGGATCATCACAGCGCGACCTATTTTGAGCAGGTAGCAACCGAGATCAATGATGCCAAGCTGGCAGCCAACTGGATCAACGGCGCGTTGGCAGCGGCGTTGAACAAAGCGGGATTGGAGCTGACTGCCAGCCCAGTCGATGCCCAGCAACTGGCAGGATTGCTCAAACGCATCCAGGACGGCTCGCTATCCGGCAAACTCGCCAAGCAGGTGTTTGAGGCAATGTTCAATGGCGAGGGCGATGCCGATACCGTCATTGCCGCACGGGGCTTAGAACAGATGACCGACAGCGCGGCGATTGAGCAACTCATCGACAGCATCCTTGCCGCCAACCCGCAACAGGTGGCGCAGTACCGCGCTGGCAAAGACAAACTGTTTGGCTTTTTTGTCGGTCAGGTGATGAAGCAAACCCAGGGCAAAGCCAATCCACAGCAAGTCAATGAGTGTCTGCAAGCGAAGTTGAACGCTTAACAGCTTTCATTTGGCGCGTTGATTCACGCGCCGCAAACGCACCCGCAGCCGTCGCCACTCATCCGTGGCAAGGCTGTCGGGGGCTAATAACAAGGTGCGCCGTTGCTGATCATCGCAGCGAAAACGCAGCACGATCAGCCAACGGGTGAGACGACTGCCGACGCTCAATGTCGCCGCCAGACAACGCCCGGCACGATCATGCAGTGTCCAGCCGTTGAGCGTCCAGGTTGCCGCACAGATCGCCGTGGCAGTGCGCAACTGCAGTTGGCGACGCACCCAAAATCCATGAACAATCACTGCCATGCTCAACAATAACCCCAGCGGCAGGGTCAGACTCACCGCCAGCGCCAGCCCATGCGTGATCAGCGCATAGCCTTGCAGCCAGCGCGAGGGGCGAATGGTGAACGCCAGTGTTGCCACAATAATCGCTAATTTTCCGACCGCAGATGCGGAAACAGCAGCACATCACGAATCGAGGGCGCGTCGGTCAATAGCATCACCAGCCGATCAATGCCGATGCCTTCACCCGCTGTTGGTGGCAACCCATATTCCAGTGCGCGGATATAATCGGCATCAAAGTGCATCGCTTCGTGATCGCCGGCCTCTTTTGCCGCGACCTGAGCATGAAAGCGCGCTGCTTGATCCTCGGCATCGTTGAGCTCCGAAAAGCCATTGGCGATCTCGCGGCCAGCGACAAAAAATTCAAAACGATCTGTGACTGTTGGATTGGCATCATTGCGCCGCGCCAAGGGTGAAACCTCGGTCGGATACTCGGTGATAAAGGTCGGTTGCAGCAACTTGGCTTCGACAGTTTTTTCAAAAATCTCGATCTGCACCTTGCCGAGACCCCAGTCGTCTTGAACTGGAATGCCCAGCGCCAACGCCGCCTCGCCAGCCGCCGCCCGCTCATCAATCTGAGCAGCGGTTAGCTCAGGATTGTGATAGAGGATTGCCTCGCGCACGGTCATCTGCACAAAGGGGGCACTGAAATCATACTCGGCACCCTGATAAGTGAACTTGGTGGTGCCGAGCAGGGTTTGGGTCAGCGAGCGCAACAGCTCCTCAGTGAGGTTCATCAAATCGTGGTAATCAGCATACGCCTGATAAAGCTCGACCATGGTGAATTCGGGATTATGCCGTGTTGAAACGCCTTCATTGCGAAAATTGCGATTGAGCTCATAGACCCGCTCAAAGCCGCCGACGACCAGCCGTTTGAGATACAGCTCCGGCGCGATGCGCAGATAAAACGGCTGATTGAGCGCGTTGTGGTGGGTCTTGAATGGTCGCGCCAGCGCCCCGCCTGGAATCGCCTGCATCATCGGGGTTTCGACCTCAAGGAAGTCACGATCATTTAGATAATCACGCACAAACTGAATGATGCGACTGCGCAGCCGAAAGGTGTGGCGGGTTTTGTCGTTCATGATCAGATCAAGATAGCGCTGGCGATAGCGGCTTTCCTGATCTGCGAGACCGTGAAATTTTTCCGGCAGTGGGCGCAGCGATTTGGTCAGCAGCCGCAACTGGGTGACTTTGACTGATAGCTCGCCGGTTTTGGTGCGAAACAGCACACCTTTGGCACCGCAAATGTCGCCGATATCCAGCTCTTTTTTAAACCAATCATATTCGTCAACACCGAGCTGATCGCGCTGCACAAAAAGCTGAATCTGGCCGGACATGTCTTGCAGGTGGGCAAAACTCGCCTTACCCATCACTCGTCGGCTCATCAGCCGCCCAGCGACCTTGACCTGCACATTGCGCACCTCAAGCTCGGCGGCATCGGTTGCGCTATAGTGTTCATGCAGCGTGGTGGCAAGCGCATTGCGGCGAAAATCATTGGGAAACGCGGGCGCTGCCTGTTGGCGGCAGTGGTTGAGTTTGTCGCGCCGTTGGGCAATCAGTTTGTTTTCATCGACAAGCGATGGATCGTGGTCGTGAGTCATAGCTAAAATTTATAAACCGCTTTTGAGGCTGGCTTCAATGAAGGGGTCAAGATGGCCGTCGAGCACAGCCTGAGTGTTGCCGGTTTCGACTTGGGTGCGCAGATCTTTGATCCGCGATTGATCAAGCACATAAGAGCGAATCTGGCTGCCCCAGCCGATGTCTGACTTGGTGGCCTCCAGCGCCTGTTGGGCTACGAGACGCTGCTGCATCTCCAGCTCATAGAGCTTGGCTTTGAGCTGCTTCATCGCCTGATCTTTATTGGCATGTTGCGAGCGTCCGCTCTGGCACTGCACCACAATTCCGGTCGGGTTGTGGGTGATGCGCACCGCAGATTCGGTGCGGTTGACATGCTGACCGCCGGCACCCGAAGCGCGGTAGACATCGATGCGCAGATCGGCGGGGTTGATGTCGATCTCAATCGAATCATCAATCTCGGGGGCAACAAACACCGCTGCAAACGAGGTGTGGCGACGGTTGCCGGAATCAAACGGCGATTTGCGCACCAGCCGATGCACGCCGGTCTCGGTGCGCAGCCAGCCAAAAGCATAATCGCCCTGCACCGCCACTGTTGCCGATTTCAGCCCCGCGACCTCACCTGGCGAGTATTCAATCAGCTCGGTCTTAAAGCCGTGATTTTCCGCCCAGCGCAGATACATCCGCAACAGCATTTCCGCCCAATCTTGCGCCTCGGTTCCGCCCGAGCCAGCCTGAATGTCGAGAAAAGCGTTGTTGGCATCGGTTTGGCCTGAGAACATGCGCCGAAATTCCAGCTCACCAATGCGCTGCGCATAATCAGCAAGATCACGCTCGACGGCGCTGACGGTCTGGTCATCCTCCTCAGCAGCAGCCAATTCCAGCAGCTCACTGGCATCAGCAAGCCCTTGATCAAGGCTGCGAATGCCCACCACAATGGTCTCAAGCTGAGCCCGCTCGCGCCCAAGCTGTTGCGCCCGTTCGGGATCATTCCACACCGTTGGCTCTTCTAACTCACGCAACACCTCGGTGAGCTGTTCTTGCTTGGCGGCATAGTCAAAGATACCCCCTCAAGGAGTTCAAGCGCTCCTTGAGATCAGCCAGTTGAGCACGAAATGGGTTGATGTCCTGCACTCAAATTCACTCCATTAAGAAAATTAAACATCCAAGTATACCAGCAATTCTAAATTTGGGTAGTGTTAAAAAACTGTTGTTTTCATATTAAATGATAGCGCAAAATTCGTAGCGATTAATAAATAACCCTATGACAATTTCGTACATTTCTTTCAGTTTTGAAAAGCAAATAGTTTTTCTAGCCAGTCGCTTAATGCGTGTTCTCAATGTCAGATGCTTTCGCTCTATTTTTTGAGTATTACGCTTTCCAATACAGTGTTCGGCTTCCGTTATGTGGCGCTCATAGGCTCCCCAATTATCTGTGTAAAAGCGATTAATACCAAACGGCTTCAACAATTTCTGCAGCTGAAGAAAAACCTCGTCTTTTCTGTGCCCAAAAACATACGCAAGAATCTCCCCTGTATTAT
>SKYD01000017.1 GCA_007128075.1 Thiorhodovibrio sp. | reverse complement strand
GGCGTGCAATTCGTGGAGATATTTGTATTTTAGTTTTGCTGGCTGACCGCGAAAATGTTCCAATAATTCGCAGATATAAGTCCCTGTGCCAGTACAGGGATCAAGAATTTCAACATCGCGATCAATCAGACAGCGCCCAAAGTGCTGTTCACACAGCCAGTCGGCACTGTTTATCATAAAGCGCACAATTTCATTCGGTTTATACACCACACCCAGCCGATCAGCGGCTTTGGGGTTGTACACTCGATAAAAATTCTCGTAGATGACTTTCAGAAAAGTCTGCTTTTCGCTGTGGCTGGCAATCTGACTGGCGGCGGTGCGAATGGCAGCGTAATAGGGTTCTAAACCTTTCAGCGTTTGTTTTTTTAGTGCGCCAACAAAAAATTCGGCTTCGAGTGCATAGAGCTTGCTGGCAATGTGGTTGAGGCGGTGAAAATCGCTGTCATCAAAAACCCGCCCAAAAATATCCTCGGTGAGAATGTGCTGGATCAACATCTCGCGCACATCGGTCGTCGTCAGATGTGGATGAATGCTGTGTTTGGCGTGGGCGAGAAACTGCTGAAATTGGTCGCGAAAATTGGCGTTATTTTGCTCTTGTGCGTCGATCATGCCGCGCAGTGCCTCTAACACCGCTGGCAGATCGGTCTTGAATTGGGCAACGGCAGCGCGAAAACTGGCGATCTCGGGGCGCTCAAAGGCAAAAAAGCGGGTGATCAGCGGCTCCAGTGCCGCCGGATCAGTCATTGAGCAGCGAGCGACTTCCTCACGGTTTTTCCACAAAATCGCGGTCTGATCATTGGTAAACAGGATGTTGTCTTGGGGATAGCCCTTGGCGAATTTGTTGCGCACCTCGGCATCAAGGTCATCGCCGACATCTTTGGCTTCCCAAAAGCCCAGCGGCAGCCGCAATTCCTGCAACAGTGCGCCATCGACGCTGATGTTGGTCTTGAAGGCGGTCTTGAGCGGGTATTCCGCCACAAACACCAGATCAAGCTGTCGCCCCCAGTTTTTGAGTAAATCCTTAAACGCTTCGCGCAGAATGGTCTCATTCTGGCTGCCAGTTTTCTGGCGCAGTTGATCAAGATGTTTAAGGTAGGTGTTGATTAAGTTTTGGTTCATGGTGCAGCCATTGTAAGCGCAATGGCGCATCACTGCGCAGGCTTTGGTAACGATCCAGTCGTCGGGTTTGCTCGCGCAGTTTTTTTGTATTTGTAACGGCATGCTTTCGGGTTATGGTAGGCTGGCAAAGTCCCTTCGCTGAAGGGTGATCACAGCCCGCCAATGAGTTGCCAAACGCTTTTGGGGAAGCGAAAGATATATTTTGCAATTATTATTTACTCCTCGGAGTCTTTGTTAATGAGCACTATTCCACATGCCAATCATGCCCCGCCGCGTCAGTCAGTTCCGCCACATCCACAGTGGCCGCTGTTGACGGCTGCTGAGAAAGATGATTATAAACAACGGATTCGGGCGTTGTTGCAGCAGCAAAACGCCTGTCTGGTGGCGCATTATTATACAGATGGTGATTTGCAGGAGCTGGCAGAGGACACGGGCGGCTGTGTTGCCGATTCCTTAGAGATGGCGCGTTTTGGCACCCGGAGTGCGGCGACCACGCTGGTGGTGTGCGGGGTGCGCTTTATGGGCGAGACGGCCAAAATTCTCAACCCAGAAAAGCGGGTGCTGATGCCCGATCTCGCTGCCACCTGCTCACTGGATGAAAGCTGTCCTGCGGCGGATTTTCGGGCGTTCTGTGATCAATTTCCTGATCATCAAGTAGTGGTGTACGCTAACACCAGTGCTGAGGTCAAGGCGCGCGCTGATTGGGTGGTGACTTCGAGCATTGCGTTGCCGATTGTCAAAGCCTTGCACAGCCAAGGGCAACCGATGATCTGGGCACCGGACAAACATCTTGGCCACTATATTCAGACCCAAACGGGGGCAACGATGCGGCTGTGGGACGGGGCGTGCGTGGTGCATGAAGAATTTAAGGGCTTTGCGCTGGAGCGGGTGCGGCGGCTGCATCCGGAAGCGGCGGTGCTGGTTCACCCCGAATCCCCACAGGAAGTGGTTGAGCAGGCTGATGTGGTTGGCTCCACCACCCAGCTCATCCAAGCGGTCACCACCTTGCCGCACTCCACCTTTATTGTCGCCACTGACACTGGAATTTTCTGGAAAATGCAGCAACAGGCACCAGAAAAAACGCTGATCGCCGCGCCCACTGCGGGCATCGGTGCCACCTGCGAAAGTTGCGCCCATTGTCCATGGATGGCAATGAATGCGTTACAAAATCTCGAACAGGTGCTGCGCACTGGGGATCAAGAAATTCACATCGATCCAGTGATCCGCGATCAAGCGGTGATTCCCATCCAGCGCATGTTGGAGTTTGCACGCACTCAACTTAGCTAGGCGTTGCTGTTTCCAAAAGATGCTAAAATAGCATATTTTCAGTTTCTCAGGATTTCCGATGTTTAAGATCACACCCGCTGCTGCTGAACAAATCCTTAAAGCCGCCAAGGAGGGTGGGGCTGAAGGGCTGGCGCTGCGCTTGGCAGCAACCCAACATGCCGATGGCACATTTGACTACCGCATGGGGTTTGATGCCGTCGCCGAGGAGGATATTCGCTTACAATCTGAGGGCATTGAGATCGTGATGGCACCTGATGATGTGGTGCTGTTAGATACCACGCTCATGGATTTTGTCGTGCTTGATGATGGTCAATATCAGTTTATTTTTATTAATCCTAAAGATGCCAACTATCAGCCACCGCCCGCCAATGCCTAACATTAGAAAGTCCAGGGTTTGGTTGTGGTGTCTGCTGGCTGGATTGGTGTTCACTACGGCAGGCGCGGTGGCGAATGAATGTGGTCGTGGCTTTGCTGCTCCGCCAGCGCAAGATTTCAATCAGGGGCGGTGGACAGTGCATGGCGATGGCACGCTCAGCGATGCGTTTACTAATTTGATGTGGAAACAGTGCGCCGAGGGGAGCGATGGCGCACAATGTCGCCAAGGTCGTCCCGCGACTTTTAACTGGCCCCAAGCGCAGGCGCGGGCAGCGGCGAGTACATTTGCAGGACATACTGATTGGCGGGTGCCCACAGGTGAGGAATTAACCTCGCTGTTGCAGCCTGGCTGTTTTATGCCGGCCTTGAATCTGGCTTGGTTTCCCAATACACCCTCAAGCTGGTTTTGGTTTCAATCACCAGAGGCCGATCATACGGAACGCGCTGGTCAACTCAGTTTTGCTTTTGGTCAGATGTTTAGTGTCAATCAACGCAACCCGGCACATCTACGGTTGGTGCGTGATCTGCCAGCCCCAGAACAGCCCTAAATTTTAAAGTTATGGTTGTGCTATCTTTTATTAACACCCAACCGACCTTGCTAGATCGATCAACTCGTCATGGCTAGTAATCTATTGTTTCACATGCCTATTTTGGTCGTCGATGACGAGCCAACCAACACCAAGCTCCTCGATCGCATTCTCTCGAAGGCGGGCTATCAATCAATCATTGTCACCAACGATCCATGTCAAACCATCCCGCTGTTCCATCAGCATCAGCCCGGGGTGATCCTGCTTGATCTCAACATGCCACAAATGGATGGCTTTAGCGTGCTCTCTGAGTTGCGCACCAATTCGCCAGACACCATGCCGCCGGTTGTGGTATTAACAGCACAGAGCGATCAAGCCTCGCGGCTGAAAGCCTTGCAAGGCGGAGCGCGTGATTTTGTCACCAAGCCATTTGATCGCACCGAACTGTTGGTGCGCATTGAAAATATGCTCGCACTCAAACAGGCTGAACAAGAACGGGTGCGCTTTTATGCCTATTTTGATTCGGTCACCGGGCTGCCCAACCGCACCTACAGCGTGGAGATGATGCGCGACTTGCTCGCCAACAGTGCCCAGAAAAAACGCGCAGTGGCAGTGTTGATGTTGTCCTTACAGCAGTTTAAGCGCATCAATCAGAGTTTTGGGCATGAAAACGGTGATCGACTGCTCAAGCTCTGCAAAGAACGCATCCAAACAGTGCTGACTGGCAAGCAGGTGATCTTGGGGCGAATGGAAGGGGCGCGCTTTCTGATTGTGATCCCTGGTGTTGATTCCGAGTGCTCCCACCTAACTGACCATATTCAGAAGATGACTGATGCAGTGCAGGTGCCAGCCGAGATCAATGGGATTGAGATTCGCCCAATCAGTCGCATCGGCATCGCGCTGTTTCCAGTTGATGCTGATAACACCAACGATCTGCTCGCCCGTGCTGAGGCGGCCTTGGCAATCGCTAATCAGCAGACCCATCATGCCTATGCGTTTTGTAACCCTGGCACTGATGCCAAGGTGCGTGAGCAACTGGAGCTAGAGGCCGAATTGCACCGCGCCCTGGAGCGTCAAGAATTTTTTCTGGTGTATCAGCCACAGGTTGAGCTAATCACCGGCCGTATCTGCGGTGTTGAGGCACTGTTGCGCTGGCGACATCCTCACCGTGGAGTGGTGGCACCAGATCAGTTCATTCCGATGCTTGAGGACACCGGCCTGATCATCCCCGCCAGCGAATGGATTATGCGTGAGGCGTTTCGCCAAATCGTGACCTGGCACTCCGCCGGAATTGAGAATTTACGCATCGCGGTGAATCTCTCGCCACGCCAGTTTCAAAGCAACAATCTCATCGCTCAGATTCGCCAGGCGATTGCCGAGACTGGCATCGAGACTCATTGGGTGGAGCTAGAGGTCACTGAAAGTTTGTTAATTGAAGACTTTCCTGGAACACGCCAATTGCTCGACAAACTCACCGCACTCGGCATCCGCATTGCCTTGGATGATTTTGGTACGGGCTACAGCGCGCTCACCTATCTACATGCGTTTCCATTTCATGCCCTGAAAATCGACCGCTCCTTTGTCTCAAGCATTGGCGGCTCCCCGAAATCAGAAGCACTGCTGCGCGGCATCATTCAACTAGCGAAAAGTCTGCAATTTGAGGTGATTGCCGAGGGGATCGAGACCGATGTTCAGCGGCGTTATCTGCTCGATCACGACTGCGAGACGGGACAGGGTTTTGGCTTTTGCCGCCCCATGCTGCCAACAGATTTAGAGCCAATTCTTCAGCAAAGTATTATTAAAATTTCCAATGACGCTTGATTTTATTCACGAAAGGTCAACTATGACATTAATTAACACAACCCCTGCTTGGCAGGCATTGGCCGCCCATCGTGACAGCACCCCGCTGGTGATGCGCGATCTTTTTGCACAGCAGCCCGGGCGTGCTGCCCGTATGACCCAAGAAGCGGCGGGGGTGTATGTCGATTATTCCAAAAACATCGCCACCGACGAAACGCTCAAACTGCTGTTTGAGCTTGCTCGCGCTGCCCAGCTAGAGGCCAAGCGCGAGCAGATGTTTGCTGGCGAGCCAATCAACAGCACCGAACAGCGGGCGGTGCTGCATATCGCGCTGCGCAATCGCGCCAATCGCCCAATTGTGGTCGATGGCGCGGATGT
>SKYD01000094.1 GCA_007128075.1 Thiorhodovibrio sp. | reverse complement strand
TTGCGCAGTTGGTGGCGACACCGCCAGAACACAGCATCAACACCAACACCTCAACTTAACAAGGACCCAACACCATGAATTCATCACATCGTTCGCATCATGCTCAGGATATGCAGCCGCGTTATCCGCGAGATCGTTTTATTAAAGGTATGTTGATTGGCGGCGCGGCTGCCTATCTGTTGACCAACGAACAGGTGCAACGCACCGCGATCAAGGGGCTGGTTCAAGCATGGTCGCTGTTTCAAAGTGGGGTCGAAGAAGTCAAAGAGCGTTTTGGTGACGCTGAAGCAGAAGTGCGCCATGCCCGCGACCGTCACAACGGCTAATCAGCGCGCACTGGTCGTTGCTCGGCGGCGGCATCCTGATCGCATCTTGCATCGCTTGCCGGGGCGGCTGCGCGTTGGTCTGCCCCGACTCGGACAGCGGGGCTATGCTGCTGAGTCCATCGAGACTTGGCTGTATGCCCTGCCTGGGGTGATGAGCAGCCGCGCCAATGTGCGCCGTGGCTGTGTGGTGATTGAATTTATCCCGCAACAGGTTAGCACCCGCCAGGTTCTCGACCATCTTGCTGAGTATGTGCCGGATCCAAGTATCCCCCATCGTGACCATCAGGATGACGGGCTGTTGGCATTGGTTAGCTCAGGGCTGACGCTGGCGCTGTTGCCCTGGGTGTCACCTACCTGGAAATGGGTGCTGGCGGCGCTGAATGTGTCGCCAACCTTGGCGCAAGGTGCCGACACGCTGTTGCGACGCGGCATCAAGGTCGAGGTGCTCGATGCAGTGGCGGTTGGGCTATCCATGGCACGCGGTGAGCTGTATCCAGCACTGGTGACCCACGGCTTGTTAACACTGGGCGGCTATCTGGAACAGCGCACCGCCCGTCGCTCCGATCAACTGTTGCAGCGGCTGTTGCATCCACC
The DNA here is from genome assembly GCA_007128075.1 of Thiorhodovibrio sp. Taxonomy (GTDB): domain Bacteria; phylum Pseudomonadota; class Gammaproteobacteria; order Chromatiales; family Chromatiaceae; genus Thiorhodovibrio_B. The sequence goes on along the minus strand of SKYD01000094.1, from coordinate 4,583 downwards.
GCCAACCTGGGCTTGGGTGGAGCGCGATGGTGCGCTGGTGCAGGTTGCTGATACGGAACTGCGCGTTGGCGATCTCATCGAGGTGGGCTGTGGCGAGCGGGTGCCCGTTGATGGCCGCGTGGTCGGTGGTGTGGCGCTGGTGGATCAGGCTGCGGTCACTGGTGAACATGTCGCAGTGCGCAAAGAGCCGTATCGGCGGGTGATCTCAGGCTCAGTGGTGTGCGAAGGACGGCTGCGCATCGAGGCCACAGCAGTTGGTGCTGAGACCTCGGTGGCGCGGGTGGCGCATTTTATCCGCACTGCCTTAACCCGTCGCTCAACGACCTGGCGCGAGGCCGAACGCCTTGCCAATCAGCGGGTGTATTTCACTTTGGTCAGCGGGGCGTTGGTGTACGCCCTGACCCGCAACATTCAGCGCCTGCAAGCAGTGTTTTTAGTGGATTACGCCTGTGCGCTGAAACTTGGGGTGCCGATTGGCATTAAGGTCGGCATGGCCTGTGCTGCGCGTCACGGTGTGTTGATGCGCGGTGGTGAAGCCATCGAGCGCCTGGCGGCGGTCGATACCGTGGTGTTTGATAAAACCGGCACCCTCACCCACAGTGAGCTAACCGTCACCGAAGTTGAGGTGTTGCAGCCACAGCCTGATGTCGATCCCGCCACGCTGTTGGCGCTGGTGGCCTCAGTTGAGGAACATGCTGTGCATCCGATTGCCGAGGCGGTGGTCTCGGCGGCAAAAGCCCAAGGCTTGCAACATGTCGCCCACGGTGAGGTTGACTATCTGGTCGCCCACGGCTTGTCTGCCCAGATGCCCAGTGGCCGCATCATCATCGGCAGCCGCCATTATCTGGAAGCACACGAAGGGATCGATTTTGCCCCCTATGCCGAACGCATTGCCACGCTGTACGCTGCCGGACGGATTGTGCTCTTTGTCGGCAATGCCCAAGGGCCATTAGGGCTGATTGCGTTACGCGATACCTTGCGTGCAGAAACCCCGGCAACCCTTGCCCGTCTGCGTCAATTAGGCATTCGCCACCTGGTGATGATTTCTGGAGATCGCCAGCAGCGGGCGCTGGCACTGGGTGAAGAACTGGGCTTTGATGCCATTCATGCCGAGGTCAGTGCCGAGGACAAGGCGCAACTGATTCGCCAGCTTCAGGCAACAGGGGCGCAGGTGGCGTTTGTCGGCGATGGGATTAACGATGGGCCAGCATTGAGTATTGCCGATGTCGGGATTGCCATGCCACGGGGTGCTGAGATTGCGCGGGCAACCGCTGATCTGGTGTTGCTCGATGATCGGCTTGCTGCCATCATCGAAGCTCGCCAGATTGCCACTGCGACCCTACAGCGCATCCAGTTCAATGTCCGTGCTGCCATTGGCATCAACACCGCGTTGCTATTGGGGGCGCTGAGCGGACGCATCTCCCCACTTGCCAGCGCCATATTACACAACGGCACCACCATCGGGGTATTGCTCAATGCCTTGCGGGGGGTGCGATCACAGCACCCAACTGATTAAATCGTAGGGGCGGTTCGCGAACCGCCCCTACTCAAATCGACGATCCCCCTTCATTACTGCAAGAAACTGAAAAAGTTTCTCAGCGACCATCCAGCCCCACTGTTTTTTGCTCTGCTATAATGGCATCCAAAGAAACTCGAGGTGTTTAACAGGAGCTTTTTTGTGAAATCATTCACTCTGACGCAGCGTCTTTTGGTTTTTATACAGTCAGCAAACAAATTAAGTGAGTTGATTCAGCGCTTTAAGGTATAAGTGAGAATTTTGTAAACTCAGTACCGCGTTGTTTTTAACGACCACATCATTTTGCGGGACTTGATAGATGCTGCAATCTTCTATGCGCCGCCAACTGCTGTTTTTCTCTGCACTCGGGCTGATTGCCGCAGTTCTCGCGATTACTGTCTACAGTGCGTTTAGTCTCAATGGACTTGCCCGAAGCAACCAAGAACGCTCGACAGACTTTTTTACCGAGCAACTGTTGGTTCAGTTAGAGCAACGGCTCGCAACCGAAGCACTGGAAATCGAAAAGCGCATTGATCAGGTGGCGGCGATTGCCCAAGGCTTGGCAGACACGCTGACAGGTTTGATCAAAGCCGATGCTGCCAATCAGTTAAGCCGTGAGGACTGGAACCAACTGGTCCGCCATGCACTGGCAGCTCATGAAAGCCCAGTCGGCACCTATCTGGTGTGGGAGCCGAATGCCGTGGATGGCCGCGATGAAGAATTTGCTGGCGATCTGCGCCATTCCGATGTTCATGGTCGCTTTGGTCCCTATTGGACACGCAGTCTTGATGGCACTCTAGGGGTGCGCCCGGTCACGACTGAAGGGCTGTATGACAGCACCACCAACGAATGGGGATTGCGACCCCATGAATGGTATTTGTGTCCACGGGATCGCGGTTCATTGTGCCTGACCGATCCTGGGGTTTGGGATGTTCAGGGTACACCAACTTTGATGGCTTCGACGACCACTCCGGTGCAGGTCGATGGGCAGTTTCTGGGCATCGCCGGGGCCGACTTTTCGATGGCCTTTGCACAGCACCTCGCCGAGCGTCTCCAGGCCTCCCTGTTTAAGGGTCAGGTTCAACTAAGAATCTTCTCGCACCACGGCTTTCTGGCCGCAGACACCGCAAACCCCGAGCAAGTCGGCAGCCACGCCAGTGAAGCAGACGGCATGAGTCGCCGTTGGCAGGAATTAAAAGAGCAGGTTCAGGGGGGACAACAAGCCAACTGGCAACAGGGCGATGATCTTGTCCTGCTGGTGCCGATGCAGCTTGAGGACACCGGAACCCCCTGGGCGATTGAAGTCCGCTTTCCGTTGCAGGTGGCTTTAGCGGAAGTGGACGCGCAAAACGCGCTGATTCAACAGGAATTCAATCAACAAATTGTGATGCAGCTTGTGATCGGCCTGATCACCGCCGCCGCCGCTTTGCTGCTGATGGCGCAGGTGGCGAGCTATCTGCTGCGTCCGCTGAGTCATCTCACCCAATTGGCAGAAACCACCGCCGCCGACCGTGACCTCACCCGCCGCTTTCAGCTCAAACGCGAAGACGAAGTGGGGCGATTGGCGCACGCGCTCAACCGCATGCAAGACAGCACCCAGCAGGTCATTGCCGAAACAGCACGCCAGATTGATGAGATGGATCATTTAAGCGAAAACAATCTGGCGCTGATCGCGCAGGTCGATCACACCGTGGCGAATCAGCAGCAGCAATTGGATCATGCGGTCACTGCCTTGCAACAAATTGCAGCGGCAGCCACCCAGGTGGCCAGCTTAGCCGCCAGTGCCTCGCACAACAGCGGCTTGAGTTCAAACCAAGTCAGTCATGCCACCAAGGCAGCAACCACCAGCGTGACGCAAATTAGCCAGTTGGAACAGCAATTCAGTCATACGCTGGCGACGCTCCAAGAATTGAGCAAGGCCAACACCGAGATTGTCGAGATGACCGCGACCATCGACACGATTTCTAAACAGACCAATTTACTGGCGCTGAATGCATCCATTGAAGCGGCCCGCGCCGGAGAGCAAGGACGGGGATTTGCGGTGGTTGCTGATGAGGTGCAACAACTGGCCACCAGAACCCGTCAAGCAACGGCAGAAATTGATCGGTTATTAGAGCAGCTCACTCGCCAAACCACCACGGTGACTGCGGCAGTCAATGAAAATCAAGAGGTCATGGCGCAGTGCAAAGCCGAGTCCGAAGAGTTCAGTGGCTCGTTAACGCAAGTGGAAGCCTCCAGCGACCAAATTGAGGAGGCTTCGACCCAGATTGCGGCGGCGGCGGAACAGCAAAGCTGTGCCACACATAGCCTATTGGATAGCTTTAATGATTTAAGTCGCAAAGCCAAGCAGTTGGCCGATCAAGCCAACCACGCCAAGCAGGAAAGCAGTAAACTCGAACAGGCCGCTGAAACCGTGAAACGCCAGTTGGCAGGCTTCAAGTTTCACTAGAAAAACTGTGAAGCGTGGAACGACTCGCTACCCCAATGCCTTTATGGGGAATAAACAGTCCGCAGCCTAGGGTGCGATGGGCACCTAAACCAAGCTGTTGCAAGGTCAGCGCTTCATCTTGGGTTAAATCTGCCAAGAGCAGGCTGCGGGTGGCGATGGCACCATCGGGATGAAATAGCACCGCAGGTTTTCCACACAGTGCTTTGCGTATCTTGATGTTGTGTGCTTGCAGTTGATCGGCAATCGTGGCAAGAAATGCGGTTTCATCCAAGTTGTGGTCACTCACCAGATAGCGCGCCAACAGCGTGGTTTCACGACTGAGCAGCCGCACCTTGCCCGCCCCAATGGTGAGCCGATGCCCGCCAACATCAAGCGTTTGCTGTTCTAATGCCTGTTGGAGTGCATTAAGACGCGATTTGGGAATGCGAATGCTCAATTTGGTGCGCTTTGAGAGCATCAGCGGCTGATCACCATCGGGGCGCTGCCAGCCATTTTGCGAACCAGCGACATGAATGCGATGAATCCCCGCCTGTGGCTCCTCGTGCAGCCACGGGGCGTGAGCTAGCACCGCCTGTTGTAGCGTATAGCCATGATCGACAGGCAGGGTGCGCCCCTGCA
>SKYD01000297.1 GCA_007128075.1 Thiorhodovibrio sp. | reverse complement strand
GGATGACGACCGGTTTTGACCACAATCACTGGCTTGAGTCGCGCTGCGGCGCGTAGCCCACTCATAAAACGGCGGGCATCACGGATGCCCTCGACATAGAGCAAAATGCAGTGAGTTTGCGGATCAAGTGCCAGATAATCGAGCACATCGCCAAAATCGACATCTGCCGCCGCGCCAAGCGAGACCACCGCCGAATAGCCAATCCGCCTTGGGGTTGACCAATCAAGCATCGCGGTACAGACCGCGCCCGATTGCGACACCAGCGCGATATGCCCAGCGAGCGCCTGATCGTTGCCAAAGGTGGCATTCAAGCCGTGTGCTGGACGCATCACCCCTAGACAATTGGGACCTAGCACCCGGATTCGATTGCGCCGTGCTGCCTCGACAAGTTTTTCTTGCACCGCGATGCCGCGCTCTCCCTGCTCGGCAAAGCCTGCTGAATGCACCACCGCCGCTTGCACTCCATAGTCGCCGCATTGATCGAGAATCCCCGCCGCCTGATCGGCTGGGGTGGCAATCAGTGCTAGATCGACATGCTTATCGAGTGCTGCCAACGACGGGTAGCAAGGCTGACCAGCGACCTCCTGATAGTGCGGATTGATCGCATAACAGCTACCAGTAAATCCAGCTTTGAGCACATTGCGGTAGACCATGCCGCCAACGGAGCTTTCGTGATCGCTGGCACCAAAAACGGCGATGGCATTGGGAACAAACAGTTGATCGACATCAGACAAGCGCATAAAAATTCACAGCCAGATTTAAGATGTTTTTTTGGCAACCAACCAATAGGAGATGCCGAGTGCTAAGGTAATTAAGGCAATACCGACCATGTGTTCTGAGGAAACATAACTCAGATCAAGCACAATCACCTTACGGGCCACCGCCATTAACGCAGTTGCCAGCACCAGTTGCACCGGAATGATATTGCTGCCCAAATACAGGCGGATATTGATAAAAATTTCCACACCAATGAGCACAATCATGATCGCACCAAACACCACCAGCACATCCTCAAGTGCCAACATCACCAGTGGCGGCGTAATGAGTTTGGAGTAAATCACATAAATGACATCGACCACACTCCAAAAAATCACCATCACCATCAGCACGGCTAGAATTTTAACCGCAACCCGAATGGCACGGTGCAAAAATTGCACTAGGATGTCGTCATGATTTTCTGGCAATTCTTCGTGCCTTAAGCGCTCGTTCTCATGGCGCCTGCGTTCGTTGTCAATATCCTCGTTGTGCATTATCGAACCTTTATCTAATTGTCGCAGGTGTCAATCGATCCACATCGACTGCCACCGTTAATTCATGGGCTCCGCCGCCATAAAAAACCCCGCGCACCGGGGTGACATCCTGATAATCGCGCCCAACAGCGGTGGTGATGTGCTGATCTCCCACCACGCAGCGGTTGGTTGGATCAAAATCCACCCAGCCATGCCCTGGCAAAAACAGCGCGAACCAGGCATGAGAGGCATCGGCACCGCGCAGCTTAGGCTGCCCCGGGGGCGGCAAGGTTTCGAGATAGCCGCTGACATAGCGGGCGGCAATTCCTAGACCACGCAGCGCAGCAATCGCCAGATGGGCAAAATCCTGACACACCCCGCGCTTATGCTGTAGCACCAGATTTAAGGGCGTTGCGATTGTGGTGAAACTGGGGTCGTATTCAAATTGCTCAAAAATCTGCGCGGTAAATGCCTCAGCGGCTGCCAACAGCGGACGGCCTGGGGTGAAACTCTCCCGCGCTAAATCGGTTGCTGCTTTGAGCTGGCTGATTGCTGGCGAGGGCAGCAAAAACAGCCGCGCCGCAATGCACTCTGGATCATTGTCGGTGCGCAGTTGTTCAACGACTTGTTCCCAAGCGGGGGTGACATCGAATGGCGGCAGTTGTTGCGCCTGCACCTCAATCTCACTGGTGGCAGTGATTTCTAGCGTTGAATGCGCTTGCTGAATTGAAAAATAATTCACTCGGTTTTCAAACAGATCGCGATGCTCACGCGCCACCGACGGCCAGGGCGAAATACGCAGATTGGCGGTCAAACAGCGTTGCTGCGGGGTGCTGCGTGGCTTGAGATGGGCGATGCTATGACAAAGCGAAACTGGTGCTGCATAAACATAGCGCGTGACATGCTTAACATGATACTTCATTGCGTGATCCCCTGGCGCGGCTCGATGAGATGATGGGGGCGCTCTTCGTGATGGAAATACTGCGCAGTTAAGGCATTGGACAGCGAGGCCAGTGCCGCCTCGATGGTGATCAGCCGCTGTTCAAGTGCCTCGCGGCGACTGCCATTGGCACCTGCTGAGGCAAGTTGATCGATCTCGGCAAGGCGCAAATCAGTGAGCAGGCGCATGATGATTTTTTGCCCCTGACTGCGTTGCGGCCCTAATCCGCACTGCGGCATTTGCGCCAGCAGATGCTGCAACCGCACCACCTGATAGGCCAGCGAGCGCGGGTTGGTTTCATCCTGAAGCACCAGATCGAGCAGCGCGCCCACTCGGGTGCCGCCCTGATAACGCCGGCGATAGGTCATCAAGCTGTCAGTGACCCCCAACACCGCCTCAATGGTCAGATTTTCTTCTTGTTCGCTGGTCACCACCACCAGTGTCGCCCGCATCAGCCGCGCCAGATTGGCACCACGCTCCAAACGGCGACCCGATTCAAGAAAATGCCAGCCCTCATTATGGGTCATGTTTTCCTGAGTCAGCCCCGAGAACGCCACCAGCGAGGTAATTAATGGATCGAGCACATCGAGCGCGCCGCCGAGTGCCTGCGGAGCAAAGCGGGTGAGCCGCCGCAGCCGTTTTTCGATGTCGTTGACAATGCGCCAGGTGTCATTTGACAGCCGCTCGCGCACCGACCACGCGGCTTGGATCAGTGCCTGCAAGGTTTGGGGCAGACCGCCGAGGCGGTCGCTATCGGTGGTCAATGCTAACAGCTCGGGGGCGGGGTCATCGAGCCACACCTGGGACTCATCAATGACCGCCTGACTTTGATGCGCCAGCGCCCGCAACAGCGAACGCAGACAATCGGCTTCTTGGTCATCAGTAAAATTAAAGCGGTCGGAGACTTTAAGAATGGTCACCCGCAACAGCCGCACCAGTCCTTCGGCACGCTCGGCATAGCGACCGATCCAGAACAGATTATCCGCCACCCGCGACGACACCTCACTGTCTTGAAGCTGCGCGGGGACGGTGCGGTCACTGCCGATGCTCAGTGTTTCCTGTCGTTCAGGCTCGCTGGCAAGCACCCAGGTGTCTTTGCCCAGACCACCGAGCTGATTGGAGACAATCGGCGTTTCGGGATCGCGCGCCAGCCGCCCAAGACCGCCAGGCATCACCGCATAGCCGTCCTCCTCGCCCACCAAAAAACTCCGCAACACAAAGGGGCGCGGCGCAATCCGCGAATCCAGATAGGCAGGGGCGGTGGATGGCTTGACATCTTCTTGGGCAACAAAGCGCGTCGGCTGGGCGCGAATGGTCGCCATCAGCGTCTCGCGCTCCGCTGCGCTCAACGCATGACCAAACACATGCCCTGCTCCATAGAGATCATCAAGCGAGCGGATCACCAACTGCTGAAGATTGGCAAGCACATAGGCGCAATCCTCGGCATCGCCACACCACCAGGTGCGCACCTGGGGCAGCAACAGTTCCTCGCCAAGCAAGTGCTGACACAGTTTGGGCAAACGCGCCATCAGCCCAGGATGCTCAAGCACCCCGCTGCCGAGTGCATTGGCAACCACCACATTGCCCGCTCGCACCGCCGCCAATAAGCCTGGCACCCCCAGCAGCGAATCCTCGCGTAGCTCTAGGGTGTCACACCATACATCATCAACGCGGCGTAACAGCCCGTCGATGCGCTCCAGCCGCCCTAAAGTGCGCAGCCACAGCGCCCCATCGCGCACTGAAAGATCGCTGCCCTGCACCAATAAAAACCCCAGATAATTGGCGAGATAGGAGTGTTCAAAGTGGGCAGCATGGCTCGGCCCTGGAGTCATCAGCGCGATGCGTGCGAGGTCTTCTTGATTGGGGGCGAGCCGATTCATCGCCCGCCGCACCCCACGATAAAAATTCGCCAGCCGATGCACATGCGAGTCACGAAACAGGCTAGGCAACACCCGTGACAACACGATGCGATTCTCCAGCGCGTAGCCAGCGCCAGACGGGCTTTGGGTGCGATCAGCGATCACCTGCCACCGCCCCTCGGCGGTGCGGGTGAGGTCAGCGGCAAACAGCACCAGCGGTTTATTGCCAGAAAATTCCACGCCATGACAGGGCAGTAAATAGCCCGCGTGACCGTGAATCAGCTCAATCGGAATCAGCCCTCTGCGCACCAGCTCGCGCTCGCCGTACAGATCAACCAACATCAGATTGAGCAACTCGGCACGCTGAATCAGCCCGCGCTCCAGCTCCGCCCATTCTTGCCCCTGAATCAACAGCGGCAGCGGGTCAAGCTCCCAGGGGCGCGACATCCCCCGTGGATCGCCCTGAATATTGTAGGTCACACCATTGTCACGAATCAGCCGCCGCGCCTCGCGCCGTCGGGAGTCGATCTCGCCAGGCCCTAGCCCGCGCAACGCTTCCAATAGATATTGCCAATGTGGACGCAATGAGCCATCAGCGGCACGCATCTCATCAAACACCCCTGGCGCTGGCCGATAGTCATCGATCAGCGTTGGCGGGGCAATAAATCCAGCAGTTGGCTGATTACTAATTGTCATTTAATAAATCCACGGAAAAAATGCGCGCACTCGCCGAGCATAGTTGGCATACTCGGGATGACGAGCGCGCAGCCAGCGTTCTTCAATGGCAGCCTTGTAGGCAAAAAAGCCAAAAAACAGCGGCAAGGCGAGCACATGCGAGAGACTGAGCTGATATAGCGTCCACGAAAGCGCGATACAAATCAAGCTGGTATACAGCGGATGACGGATAAGACCATAAATCCCCGTCTGCACGAGCTGATTATGATCCACTGGATAGGGCAACGGCGTTAAATTCGTCCGCAGATGATAGGTGCCTAGGGCACCGATGATCAATGCCAGCACCCCCAATGGCACCGCCAGCGCGACAGCCCACCAAGCGCCTGCCTGCGCCCAAGTGTCGAGCATCCCCGGTCGCCACACCGGCAGCCAAATAAATCCTAAGATAACAACAATTTGAATGACGACTAAATGCTCGCCGCGCTTAGGTATCAACCCCCAGCGACGCGATTTTTGGCTAGGTTCTATCTGATTCGACATCGCTGACTCCTTGATATGAAGGATTGGCTTCGTTTTTGGGCAGTTTAGCATAGCGGAAAGAGTAAAAATTCTTGAATTTCACTGAAAAAAATCAGACACTATACGAAACTTAGCACAGGAAATATTTTATGCCCACCCTCAAAATCCACACCAATGTCAGCGTTTCCGCTGCTGATCGCAGTCAGCTTCTTGCCTCGGCCTCGCGCACGGTGGCGGAGTTGCTTGGCAAACCCGAGCGCTATGTAATGGTGCTGTTAGAGCCACCAGCGGCGATGGCGTTTGCTGGCACTGAGCAACCAGCCGCCTATCTGGAGCTAAAAAGCCTC
>SKYD01000219.1 GCA_007128075.1 Thiorhodovibrio sp. | reverse complement strand
TGTGTGAATTTACTGAAACAAGAACCTTCTAATCTGCGCATGTCCAAGAAACACCGCAAGGTCGCTCTGGATGATGACTACCGCGCTAAAGTACTATTTGGATGAGGATTTATACGCGCTCACCAGTGGTGATTGATTAATCGCTAGAGCGCGTCAACCCCCCGCTCAATTGATTCAGCAGCCAAATCAGGGGTGTAGACCTGAATCAGGTTGGCGCGACCATTCTTGGCATGATACATAGCGATGTCAGCACATTGTGCCAGCTCTTCGCTGTTGTGCCCATGAATCGGATAAAAGGCGATCCCGATACTTGACGACACTTCAAGTGTTAGCTCTTCTACGCAAAAAGGCTCTTGCAAGCGCTGTCTGATGGTTTCAGCCACCTGCAAGGCATGATCCATCTGCCGGATATCAGGTAACAGAACGATGAACTCATCCCCGCCGATACGAGCCACTGTGTCGGTTTCTCGCACGGATGCAAGCAAGCGAACTGCGGTTTGCTGCAAAACCTGATCACCAATCGCATGACCATGGGTGTCATTGATCGGTTTGAAGCGATCCAGGTCAAGAAACATCAACGCCAGCATTTTGTCCAGGGTGCTGGCATTGGCGATTGTCTGGTCGAGGCGTGAGAACAGCAACGCTCGGTTGGGCAGTCCGGTGAGCGGATCATGATGCGCCAAGTGCATCATTTTGAATTCATTTTCCTTGCGCTCGGTAATATCATGCGCAATGCCGAGCACACCAACGATCTCGCCCTCTTTGCCAAACAACGGTGAGGCATTGGTGACATGCCAATGCCAGCCGTCGGTCTTGTGCTGGACACGGTATTCCAATCCGCTTTGTTTGCTGCGCGTCGCCAGTAAACGCTCTAAAAAGACCTGACATCCAGGTAAATCATCAGGATGGACAATGGTTGCAAAATGGCATCCCACAAACGCTTCCGGTGGCAGTTCCAAAATTTCTGCAATGTTTGGCGAGATATATTGAAAAATCCCATCTGAACCTAAGGTGTAGATGATGTCGTTGGCATCTTCAACAAAACGACGGAACTTTTCCTCATTGAGGCGTAATTGTGCCTCAGCCGCCTTGCGGCGGGTCATGTCATTCCAAGCGACATGCAACACCGTCTGCTGTTCGTACTGAATTGCCGTGAGCATGAGCAGCACATCAAGCGGCTGCTGGTCTGCACGCAAGCAATGCCATTCGTATTCATAGCCGCCCTGCAACAGGGTCTGTTGCTGCATTTCTTGGGCATGATCAGCAGATGGTCGCCCATCTGGCTGGATTAAGGGGGCAAAATCAGTCAACGACCGACCGATCAGTTGTTCCGGGCTGGTGAGGTGAAACAAGGCGAGGGCAGCTTGATTGACAGCACTGAAAACGCCCGCCTGGTTGAGCAGTGTCAACGGTTGGTGCGAGTCTTCAAATAGGACGCGAAAACGACGCTCACTGGCAGTGAGGATTTGTACTGTTCGTTCTTGCGCCAGCACAATCAGCCCCAGTGCTATCAGGATGTTGGCAAGCAAAACGCCCTGAAAGGTGATGGTTTGCGTGGCATTGCTTTGCAAAACGCCTGTTATCTTGCTCATACCGCCCATGCCAGTTGTCAGCATGCGCAACCCAAGCAGAAACAGTGCGGCAATCAGGCTTACCACAATAATCATCTGGCCTCGACCTGGAGGGTCGCCACGATTGCGGAACATAATCAACAAAAGCAGTGCAACTTGACACGATAAGACAATTGCAGTCAAGAAGACTCGCTGCTGAAAATGATCCAGCAGTGGTATGAGGCCGATCAATGTGACCGGTAAGGGAATCCACAATACCCAAGGTGGCAGTTGACAGCGCCGATTGTAAAACTGTTGGAGACCTGCGCCGATTAGAATGAGCCAGACGGCTAACATTGAATTAGAGAGCACCAAAAGCATGGGATAACCCACACGAGCGTGCCAGATAAATCCAAGATAGCCTGCGGCGTTGGCCACCATCGCCAGCGACCATAACAACATCGCACGGTGTCCTGGACGGTCAGCCATTGATGCCATCGCAATGGCGAGCAAGATATTGGTCAGCGCGATGATAAGAAACAGCGTTGGTATATCCACTTGATTTTCATGCTCTTTGGATTTGATGGTGGTGTTATAGATCTGTATATTCTGCCTACTGAATGATTACACCCCAAACTCATACCGATTGATAAAAAGACCAATAACAATGTCATGCATTTTTCAATTTTAGAGAAACAGATTGTTTTTCTTGCTAATCATTTAATTCGCGTCCTAAGAGTCAAATGCTTTCTTTCGATTTTCTGTGTATTACGCTTTCCGACATGATGTTCGCACTCATCAAAGTGGCGATCATAAGCGCCCCAATTGTCCGTGTAGTAATGTTTGATTCCGAATGGCTTTAGAATATCTCTAAGTTGCTGAAAAACATCGTCCTGGCGTTTACCAAAGATATAGGCAAGCACCTCGCCTGTATTATGATCAATCGCGTGCCAAAGCCACCTTTGGTTTGACTTGATGCGTACAAAACTCCACATCTCATCAAGTTCCGCTTCGTCTAGTTGATGCTGGAAAATTTCAAGCTCAATGACGCAATTGGGTGGTGGCATTGCCAGCCAAGGCTGACATATCCATCAGCCCGCACATCAGCGTCGCGCGCTCGCTAAGATCGACGGTCTCGACCAGAGCCTGTTTATCATCGACATCCAGCGGCAGATGGGTGCAAAGCAGATTCACCAGCTCACTATCGACCATTTTGGCAATGTCATCCCAAGGCACTTCGACATGATGCCGAGTGCAATAACTGCGCAGCGAGCTGAGCAATTGTTCACGATCCGCCAGCGCAGACGGTGCGTTGTAATCACTGGAAAAACGCTGCCAGCTCACCTGGGCGCGGCGAAAGTCTTGCGGTGTTTGCAGTTCTTGGATCACTTCAAAGCGACAAAAACCCGTGAGCACCAACACAATGCGCCCATCATGGGTTTCGGTGTAAGAGGTGATGCGCCCACCGCAGCCGACTTGATAAATCAAGTCGCCATTCTGTTCAGTTAAACGCGGTTGCACCATGCCGATCAGATGCTGGGTGGCTAACGCATAGTCCACCATGCTCAGATAACGAGGCTCGAAAATATTGAGCGGCAATTGCACACCGGGCATCACCACCGCACCACTGATTGGAAACAGCGGCAACTCGGCGGGTAAGTCTTCAAAACGAGGCAAAAATGGGTTTGGTTTCATGGGCAAGCTTGAAGTTAAATTAAAGAAGTTGAACTATTTATCAGGTATAGTATCAACCAAAGTTCTAGGCTTCGATTCGCTAACATATCACAGAACCACTGTGGCGGGATTCATCACAGGACTCACTGTCGCGCTTCTGTTGAAGTGCGGCGAAAACCACAACAATAGAAGCGAAAATGCGTTTATTTTTTCTTCATCAAACCGCCGTGCGGTGGCTGGGGCTAGTGCTGATGGCACTGGTCTTACCGTTGGCCGCTGCGCCAACCGCTGACAGCAATCGGCTGTGTCTGCGCTGTCATGCGCTGCCGATGCTGGCGTATCATGATCCGGTGCAAGACACCGTGATCAACTTTGCCATTGATCGCGCCGCCTTTGCTGCCTCGGTGCATGGCGAGTTGCGCTGTAGCGAGTGCCATCAAGACGATTATCAGACCTATCCGCACCCGCTGGCACTGGATCGCGAGGCGCTTGAATGTGTGCATTGTCATCAGGAGCATAAAAAAGCCCGCCGCTCGGATTATGCCTTTGCTGAGATTCATGAACAATTTGCCAACAGCGTCCATGCCACCCGCGATCATGACGAGTTGGCTGATTTTCGCTGCCATTCCTGTCACAATCCGCACCGCTTTGCGGTGTCACGCATCGGCAAGGCGCTGGCTGAGATCGTGCGCGACGACAATGCGGTGTGTCTGGGCTGCCATGAACAAATGCGAGAGCCATTGCGCCAGAGCCACGCTTGGCTGCCCAACCGCGAAGCCCACTGGGCAGCAGCACGCTGCATTGATTGCCATACTCCGCTGGAGGCTCAGGTTGAGCGGGTGTCACATCAGATTCTGCCTGCTGCCGACAGTCAGCCAAATTGTGTCAACTGCCATTCGCAAAATCGTCAGCTTTTAAACCGGCTCTATGCCTACCGCGCCAAAGCTGATATTGACCGCGATGGGCTGCTGGCGCAGGCGCTGTTTAATGAGGCCTATGTGGTCGGCATGAGCCGCAGTCCGACGCTGGATCGGCTGGCGCTGTTGGTGCTGGGGCTGACGGTGCTGGGGCTGGCTGCACACGGCTACGGTCGCTATCGCGCTTATCAAAAAATTCGTGGAGTCACAGAATGAAAACGCTGTATCTGTATCCATTGTGGCTGCGGGCGTGGCACTGGGGCAATGCGTTATTGATTTTGGTGCTGATGGTCAGCGGGGCGAGTATGCACTTTGCCGGCACCCCGTGGCTGCTGGAGTTCAAAACGGCGGTGCTCACCCACAACACCGCTGGCATTCTATTGAGCTTGGGCTGGATTGGCTTTGTCATTGGCAACGCGCTCACTGATAATCAGCGCCATTATCGTCTGGAATGGCGCGGGCTAATCTCACGCTTGGTGGCGCAACTGCACTATTATGGTGTTGGCATCTTTCGCAACGAGCCGCATCCGTTTCAGGTCAGCGAGGGGATGAAGTTCAATGTGCTCCAGCAACTGACTTACATTAAGTTTATGTATGTGATCTTTCCGCTGTTGATTGTCAGTGGCTGGGCATTTTTATATGTGGTGTATCTGCCGCAGAGCCTATTTGGCATCAACACCACTTGGCTGGTCGCCATGATGCATCTGACGCTCGCGTATTTTATGGTGCTATTTTTGGTTATTCATGTGTACATTATCACCACCGGCGAGACCGTGGTGACCAATCTGCGGGCGATGTTGAGCGGCTGGCATCGTGAACGGGAGCATTGACCCATGAGCGCCATCATCCATTTATTCACTCACCCGCGCATCCGCCGCGCCCTGCTGATTGCGGCTGCGGTCAGTTTCGCGCTGGTGCTTGGCTATCGCTGGCTCTATCCACTGTTGTTTGAGACTTATGTCGGCAAGACCAACGCCCCGCTGACTTTTCCTAACCAAAAAACGCTCAGTGAAGCAGAATTTGAACAGCTCGCCCGAGAATTGAGCCACCAAGCACGCTATGAACGCGCCGCCGCGATTGTCGATCCCAATCAAGCGCCCGCAGCGCGTCAGGTCAAGATGCAGATGCTGATGAACACTGCATCTTTGGTGCGCGAGGTCGAGCCGCGCCATATCGCCTATTTTCGCAAGGCGGGGATTCGCAGTTACGACGGACCAAAAACCTGTCTGCAATGCCATGCCACGCTGCATATTGATCACGGCAACGGGCAGGTGATCAAAGTCGATACCCTCGATGATCTGGTCAACTCTGTACACTTTAAATTGCAAAGCGACGGCGGTGGGTTTTCGACCTATGGCTACGATGGACGGCAGGTCAATGCCGAGGGCAGCCGCAAAATTCCAGTCGGCAAGATGGATCGTGCCTGTGGCATTCCCGGAAGTTTTACTTGGACTGGCTGGGCGAGCTTAGTACACAGCACACCCGAAACCAGCGACAGCCCGGT
>SKYD01000226.1 GCA_007128075.1 Thiorhodovibrio sp. | reverse complement strand
GCACCAAGGTGTGAAACCACAGATCAGCCACCTCGGCGATGATGCGCTCTGGCTCGCCATCTTTGGCGGCCATCACGGTTTCGGTGGCCTCCTCGCCGATCTTTTTTAGAATCGCATCCAGCCCCTTGGCATAGAGCTGTGCCACATAAGAGCTTTGCGGATCGGCTTGCTTGCGGGCTTGCAACACCTCGGCCAGTTGAGTGAGAACATCGCGCATCGTTCGTTGCTTCCTGGTCAGATATGATTCAAAGACATGGCATGGCGCACCTCAGCCATGGTCTCACGCGCTGTGTCGCGAGCGCGCTCGCAGCCGTCGTTGATGATCGTGCGCACCAGATCAGGCTGTTGCTCAAATTCTTGCGCCTGTGACTGAATCGGAGCCAGCTCGGCGCGCACGGCATCGACAATCGGCTGCTTACATTCTAAACAG
The DNA here is from genome assembly GCA_007128075.1 of Thiorhodovibrio sp. GTDB lineage: Bacteria > Pseudomonadota > Gammaproteobacteria > Chromatiales > Chromatiaceae > Thiorhodovibrio_B. The sequence goes on along the minus strand of SKYD01000226.1, from coordinate 5,257 downwards.
CCGATATTCGCCGAACGACAGCCTGCTTGCACCCATTGTTGGCAGCTTTCATCAGAATAGATGCGATGAAACGGCCACACTGGACAAACATCAGGATTGCCAGGGTCGGTGCGACGGATGCGCTGCGGGTCGGTCGGCATGGTGCGCAGTTTTTTCTCGACCTCATCAGGTGCTTCGCGCAGGCTGATCGTATTGGCATAGGATTTTGACATTTTCTGACCATCCAGCCCGGGCATTTTCGAGGCCTTGGTCAGCAGCGGCTGTGGCTCGGGGAGGATCATCCGCCCGCCGCCTTCGAGATAGCCCAGCAGCCGATCACGATCCCCCAAGGTGATGTTCGCCTGATCATCGAGCAGGGCGCGAGCCACGCTCAGCGATTCCTGATCCCCTTGCTCCTGATAAGCACGGCGCAGTTTATCAAACAACTTGGCGTTTTTCTTACCCATTTTGCGCTTCGCCTGTTCGGCTTTGTCGGCAAAATCCGGCTCACGACCATAAATATGATTAAAGCGGCGGGCAATCTCGCGGGTCATCTCCACATGCGCCACCTGATCCTCGCCCACTGGCACCAAGCCGGCTTTGTAGATCAAAATATCCGCACTTTGCAGCAGCGGATAGCCCAAAAAGCCATAGGTGGCAAGGTCTTTTTCTTTGAGTTTTTCTTGCTGATCTTTGTAGCTGGGCACCCGCTCCAGCCAGCCCAGCGGGGTCATCATCGATAGCAACAGATGCAGCTCGGCGTGTTCGGGAACCCGCGATTGCACAAACAGCGTTGCTGAATTGGCACTCACCCCCGCCGCCAGCCAATCAATGACCATCTCAAAGGTGCTTTTCGGGATCGCGCTAGGATCGTCGTAATCGGTGGTCAGCGCATGCCAATCGGCAACGAAAAAAAAGCAATCGTATTCGTGCTGTAACTCGATCCAGTTTTTGAGCACACCGTGATAGTGCCCCAGATGCAGCCGACCGGTCGGGCGCATCCCCGAGAGCACACGCGCATGTTGCGAGGAAACTGAAGTCACTGAAAGTCCTTCCTTTTAACCTAAAAATGCTTGACCAACCGCCGCACCACCAGGAATCAATGCCGCGAGCGTCATCACCGTGGGCCACAACAGCGCACCGAGCACCCCAGTAAACAACAGCGCCAGCAAAATGATCAAGCCAAATGGCTCTAGGCGCGCAAACTGTCGCGCCACCGGAACAGGCAGCAGGGCGTGAAAAATCCGCCCACCATCCAGCGGCAGCAGGGGGAAAAGATTGAGCACCATCAGCAGCAGATTGATCAGAATGCCTGCCGCGCCCATGACAATCAACACCTCAGCGACCTGCGGCATCTGTGCAGATGACAGCCAGCCTAGATGCACCACCAGTCCCCAGAGCAGTGCCATGATCAGATTCACCCCCGGGCCAGCCAGCGCGACCAGCGCCATGTCGCGGCGCGGATGGTGAAGCTGTCGGGCATTGACTGGCACCGGCTTTGCCCAGCCAAAGATAAAGCCGCCGCCTGCAACATTAGAAATCAGAAACAGCGTCAGCGGCACCAGTATTGTGCCCACTGGATCGATATGTTTGAGCGGATTAAAACTCACCCGCCCAAGCTGAAACGCCGTGGGGTCGCCGAGGCGGTACGCCGTCCAGCCGTGCGCTGCCTCATGGACAGTGATTGCCAGCACCAACGGCAAGATCAATACAGCGAGCATGACGAGTTGTTGTGATATATTTGTACTCAAAATGATCCCTAGACAAACACTTAAGATTACGGCAATCTAGCCTAATTTATCCTCGCAGAATCGCGATCTCAATGACTAAACACGAACTTGCCGCACTATTATCATCGATTACGCCCCCCGATGCCACTGCCGCGCATCAGTTTTCTGAACGCCGCGAACACATTGTTGAACAAGTCGATGATTTGCTGCTCTCCCGTCCCGATTTGGATGTGCTGATTGGTGCGTTTAATCGTCCGCAGATGCATCGCAATCACCGCAACCATGGTTTATTTATGGCCGCGCTGTTTGCCGATTATGATGCCGACCGCCTGCTGGCGACCATGCTTTGGGTGTTGCCAGCCTATCAAGCGCATGGTTTTAGACCAGACTATTGGGATGTGCAATTAGCCGCCTGGCAGAAGACCTTGGCAGAAGTGCTTGATCCCGACATCTGGCAGCAGATCGCGCCAATTTATGCCTGGATGCGCGACCATCTGGACACAATCAACGCCCTGGGACTAGCAGAACTGACATGATCCCAACGCCTTATCTTAGAGGAGATCGCGCCAGCGATCAGATGATGATGCAAATTATTCATGCCACCCCCCTGGCGTTATGTATCACCAACGAACAGGGTATTTTTGAATACGCCAATCCCGCCTACTGCATGTTTTATGGCTATGCCCCCGTTGAATTGATTGGCGAACATTTTACCAAAATTGTCCCGCCTGCCGCTCGTCAACGGCTGACTGAATTGCATGATCAATTTGTCGCTGGCGGCTCAGAAATTCGCGGTGAGTGGACGGTGATGGATCGCGCTGGCACTAGCCACTGTGTTCTTGCTGATGCCGCTCGCATCGTTGGGCAGGACGGGCGACCGCGCAAAGTGACCTTTGTGATGGATATCACTCAACGCAAAGAAACTGAGCGCATGCGCGAGGACATTGAGCGGCTGATGCGCCACGAGTTGAAAACGCCGCTCAATGCGGTGATTAATATCCCTCGGCTGTTGCGTGATGAGGACAATCTGCGTGAAGATCAGCGCGCCTTGTTGGATTTATTAGAAAATTCTGGGCATACCATGCTCAAAATGATCGATTTTACCTTGAATCTGTACAAGCTCGAGGTTGGCAATTATCGCTTGCAGGCTGAACAGGTCGATCTTTTGGAAGTGGCGACCACCGCGCTCTGTGATGCACAGCAGGGGATTGCCAGCTATAAAGACATCAATACGCGGATAACCCTCAACGGCACTGCTGTTCACGCCCAAGCGCGCTGCATCGTCTGGGGCGAACATCTGCTGTATTACAATATGATCGCCAATCTAATTAAAAATGCCCTCGAAGCCTCACCAGCGGGCGAGGAAGTGCGGGTTAATCTTGTCGCCGAAGCCAGCCATGTGCTGCTGACCATTCACAATCAGGGCTGCATCCCCGAGGCGATGCGCGACTGCTTTTTCGAAAAATACGCCACCCACGGCAAAAAAGGCGGCACTGGGCTGGGCACCTATTCAGCGCAACTGATTGCCAGAACCTTGCAAGGTCACATCGGCTTTAACACCGACGAGAGCACTGGCACCGAGGTGTGGGTGCGCCTGCCCTACGACAGCCGACCGCAGTCTTGAGGGCGGCTGAGTGGAGACACGGCAAGATGAGTGAGCCTGATTGCGCTTTCACCCCACCTGCGCGATTTTTACTGGTTGCGGGTGCCTTTGTGGTGGTTGTCGCCGGGCTAAAAGCGGCGTCTGATTTAATCACGCCCTTTTTGTTGGCGATTTTTCTTGCTGTGTTGGTGCAGCCACCGCTGAATTATCTGCGCGAGCGCGCCTTCCCAGGCTGGGCATCGATGTTGATTGTCGTCGCGCTGTTGGTGGCTTTAGGCGGCGGGCTGATTGGGCTGTTGACCAGTTCACTGAATGATTTCAATACCAATCTGCCCGAGTATCAGCAGCGGCTGCGGCAGATGTCCAGTGATCTGGCACTGTGGCTGGATGGTGTGGGTATCCAGATCTCGCGCGAGACGATGAATTCGCTGATTAATCCCGCCCGCACCCTGGGATTTGCCGGCGATCTGGTGCGCGGCCTCGGCGGGGTGTTAACCAATGCGGTGCTGATTTTGCTCACAGTGGTGTTTTTGTTATTTGAGGGGCGCAGTCTGCCGGCGAAATTACGCGCCATCTTGCCAGCACCAGAAGTCTCGCTGAAATCGCTGCACCAGATGATGCAAACCATCAACCATTACACTTTAATCAAGGTCAATACCAGTCTGCTCACTGGACTGCTGATCTGGTTTTGGCTTAGTTGGCTGGGGCTGGATTTTGCCGCCATGTGGGCGGTGTTGGCATTTTTGCTCAACTTTGTTCCCACCATCGGCTCAGTGATTGCCGCTGTGCCAGCGGTATTGATCGCACTGGTTAAGCTCAATCTTCAGGCTGCGGTGCTCGCCGCCATTGGCTATCTGGTGGTGAATTTTTTGGTGGGCAATCTGATCGAGCCACGGGTGATGGGGCGCGGCCTGGGCTTATCGACTTTGGTGGTCTTTGTCTCGCTGATTTTTTGGGGCTATGTGTTGGGATTGGTCGGCATGTTTCTCTCGGTGCCACTGACCATGGCGTTAAAAATCGCCTTCAGCACCAATCCACAAACCCAATATCTTGCCATCTTGCTCGGTCCTGGGGTCGAGCAGAGCACAGTGATGCTGGGGGAAGATCAATAGAATTAATCAATTCAAGCACTTGAATAATGCGCTCGCGCTCTGCTTCGTTATGCGACTCGTTGGCGGGTCGCTTATCATCCATGACTCGCTCCGAGGCGAGCGCGAACCAGACGACAGCAGTAGTTAGGGGCTGTAGTCACCCAACCGCTGCATGGCTTGGGCTAAATTGTCACGACTGGTCGCAATCGAGATGCGCACATAGCCTGGAGTGCCAAATGCCGAGCCAGGAACCAGTGCTATCCCCGCGCGCTCAATCAGCGACTCTGCCAGCTCCAGATCGCTGGTGATCTGCGGTCCTAAGCGCGCAATCAGTCCGGTCACCTTAGGGTAAACATAAAAGGTGCCATCGGTAGACAGGCACTCGATGCCATCGATGGCATTGAGCGCGGCGACCACATCATCGTGGCGTAGCTTAAACGCATCCACCATCGTGTTGATAAAATCCTGCGGCCCCTCAAGTGCTGCCTGCGCAGCAACCTGGGAAATTGAGGTCGGATTGGAGGTGCTTTGCGACTGGATTTTTTTCATTGCCTTGATGATCGTCGTCGGCCCGCCGGCATAGCCAATGCGCCAGCCGGTCATCGAATAGGCTTTCGACACTCCATTGAGTACCAGGGTGCGCTCGGTTAAATCGGGGCAGACATTGAGCAGATTCACAAAGGGCGTGTTACGATCCCAGCGAATGTGTTCATACATGTCATCGCTAGCAATCAACGCATTGGGAAATTCGCGCAACACTTCACCCAATGCTGCCAGCTCCTCGGCAGTATACGCCATGCCTGTGGGATTGGAGGGGCTGTTGATCACCACCAGCCGCACCCGCGCACTCATTG
>SKYD01000189.1 GCA_007128075.1 Thiorhodovibrio sp. | reverse complement strand
GGTTGATGACCTGCTGGATTTGACCGCTGCTGAGTTCGGTTTGCCGGATGAATTAGATCAAACGGCATCTTTTTACGGTCTTTTTAATCAGTGGTTGGCTTCAAATTCAACTATTAGCTTAGAACAAAACCCCGAACTGGAGCCACAACGCGCTGTTGAGTTGTTGCGGTCTTTGCTGGCATCATTAGATGTCAATATTCTGGCAGATGCCGAGGGCAGGTCGCGGCTGAGTGCCGATCAACAAGATCAGCAACTGCGCTGGCTAGGCGAGTTGCTCGCTGGCTTTGATACAGCGATGAAAAATCCTGATAGCCTGAATGCAGGGGCGGCGACAAAAAATCTAAGCTCAGAACAAATGCAATGGCTGCGTGAGCTGATGGCGTATGCTAATGGCACCGCAGCCGAAAATGCCCGCGCGCGGCGTGTGTCTGCAACTGGGGATCCTGCGGCAGTTGCTCGATCTTTTAAGTTTTTAGCGGCAACCTTATCCGCTCGCGATCAAGACGGCGGTGAGCGTGACAGCCGCACCGCACGCGAGATTGACAGCTTGCGGACACAGTTAACGGCGTTATTTACCGCCTCGTCTCGTGATGTAACAATAGCGCAACCACCATCGGGGGCTTCGCAGGATTTGCGGGCGCGTTTTGATCTGGCGCGGTTGCTGTTGCCTGGTGGCGGTGCGCGTCTTGCCGAGCAGATTCAGCTCATTGCGCGGGCGCGCGAAGGCAGTGCAGAATTAAGGCTGCATCCACCGAGTTTAGGAACCATTGATGTCCGAGTGGTGATGGAAGGTGAGCGCGCCAATGTATACTTTTCGTCACCTAATTCCGTGGTGCGTGATGTCCTTGAGGCGGCAATGCCGCGATTACGCGATGCCTTAGCTCAGGATGGACTGATGCTCGGTGATGCCTCGGTTTCTGATCAATCGCCACGCAAACAAGAAGAATCTTCTGCAGAGCAACGCGCTGCCCGATCAGCGGGGATCTCGCAAGGTGCTGCTGACGATGGGGCGGATCGGGAGCTAGCCAACGCGCCACCTGATGCGTTGAGCACGCTTTCGGTTCTTCATCGTAAGCTGGATCTGTTCGTTTGATTTGCGTCAAGAAATCGACTCCTGCACCCCAGAGGTCACTATTTTTTTGACGCTTGAGGTGGAATGATTCCACTGCACAATCAGTCGTAACACATATAGTGAATTACGGGCGAGCCAAACGGCTTACTATCAATTTATTGTATGTCTTATTGCACCGAGTGACCGGTAATGCCAAAACAAGAGAAAGACACCGAAGCCAGCGAAAAAACTGCCGCACCACTGAAAAAATCAGCGGGGCTTCTAAAATTGCTCCTGCTGATGATGCCGATGATGGTGCTGAGTGCTGTGGCCTCGGCAGCGGCTGTCCATTATCTATTGACGGGGTTGCTGATTCCTCAGTTTGGCGGTCAGGAAAATCCATTGGCTGAACTCAGACCCGTGGTCTACTACCCATTGGAGCGGCTCAATGCCAACATGGGCTCCAATAGCCCGGCAAGGTTTTTGCGGCTGCATGTGACCCTGGTGAGTCGTGAGGAGCCAGTGATTGCTGCGGTGCAACGCCATCTGCCAGCGATTCGCAATGATCTGCTCAATCATTTGGCAGAACAAGATTTTGCAACACTGAATCGTCCATCAGGTAAGGAACAATTGCGTCAAGAAGTTCAGGATATTGTGACCGCGATTTTGGTGCGCAAGGGAGAGCCGACGGGGATTGAGCAGGTGTTATTCACTGATTTAATTATGCAATAGGTGCGAAGTTATTTATGGCGCAGCAAACGGACATTCTCAGCCAAGACGAAATTGATGCCTTATTGCATGGTGTTGATAGCGGCGATGTTGATACCGATGATGACCCTTTTCCCAGTGATGGCAACGCTCGCTCGTTTAATTTTGCAACCCAAGAGCGGATTGTCCGTGGGCGGATGCCCACGCTGGAGATGATCAATGAGCGTTTTGCCCGTCATTTGCGCGTTCATTTGTTTAATCTGTTGCGGCGTTCGGCTGAGATTTCGGTGGTCGGCACAAGAATTATTAAATTTGCCGATTATGTGCATTCGTTATATGTGCCAACCAGCCTGAATTTAGTCCGTGTCGCGCCGTTGCACGGCACCGGGCTGTTTGTTTTTGATCCTAAACTGGTTTTTATTTTAGTTGATAATTTTTTCGGCGGCGATGGTCGGTTTTATTCGCGAATTGAAGGCCGTGATTTCACACCAACTGAGCTGCGGGTGATTCAAAACCTGTTAACCGTGTCCTTTGAGGAGATGGAAAAGGCTTGGGAGCCGGTGATGCCGCTCAAATTTGAATTCGTCAATGCCGAAGTGAATCCTCAGTTTGCTAATATTGTTAGCCCCACCGAAATCGTGGTGATCAGTGATTTTCATATCGATCTCGATGGCGGCGGCGGCAATATGCATGTCACATTGCCCTATTCGATGATCGAACCGATTCGTGAACAGCTTGATATGGGGCTGCAATCGGATCGCGCAGGCATTGATAAACGCTGGCTACACGCTTTGGAAGCTGAAGTATTGCGCGCTAAGGTTGAAATCAGCTCAAATTTAACAGATGCAACACTGACTGTGCGTGAATTACTGGATATTCGCCCCGGCGACATTATCCCGATTGAGCTTCCTGATTATGTGGTGCTCAAAGCAGAAGAGGTGCCGTTAATTCAAGGTAAATTTGGCGTATCCAATGGGTCAAATGCAATTAAGGTCGAAAGTTTTGTTAAACATGATTAGAGACGGTTTATGAGTGAAAATACCACCGATCAAGATGATGATGAAGACGATCTCGAACAATCCTCTGCCGATGATTGGGCTGCCGCGCTGGAAGAACAGCATGATGTGGAAACCCAGGCGGATCAACCGGCTGACGATGTTCAGCCATTAACCCCGGAGGATTTTACTGGCACCCATGTATCGGGATCGACCAGTGTCAATCTGGATATGGTGCTGGATGTTCCGGTGACCATTTCGATGGAAATTGGCCGCACCAAAATCCCCATCCGCAATCTGTTGCAATTAAATCAAGGCTCAGTGGTTGAATTAGATCGACTCGCTGGTGAGCCGTTGAATGTGTTAGTGAATGGCACCTTGATTGCACATGGTGAGGTGGTGGTGGTCAATGAAAAATTTGGCATTCGCTTGACTGATGTGATTAGCCCAAGCGAACGCATCAGGAAACTGAGGTAAATATGGCGGAGCCAGGCTACATTGCAGTCGATAGCAGTGCTTATTTAGCACAACTTGTCGGCGGTCTGGTCATCGTTATCGCGGCCATTGTCGGTTTAAGCTGGCTGTTACGCCGGCTATCGGGCACGGGGCTGGGCAGTAGCCGCCAACTCATCGAGGTGCTGGCAGCGCGTTCAGTGGGGACACGGGAACGCTTATTGCTGATTCAAGTGGGGCAGGAACAGGTATTAATTGGGGTCTATCCGCACGGGATGTGTCGACTGCATCGTCTGCGTCACAGCATTGATCTCTCAGACATTCAGCCACCGCCACGATCTGAATTAAAAACTGTGGATTTTGCCAATTTATTGAAAACCGCAATTTCTGTGAAAAAACCACGCGAAGAGCCTGAGAGTTGAATGAACAGACGCGCTCTGATGGTGCTGTTGACTGTGGCACTGCTGTTATTTGCCTCTGTTGCCTGGGGTCAGATGGGTGGTCTAAATGCAGTAACCGTGACCACAGGACCAGAAGGGGAGCAAACTTACTCAGTTACCCTTCAGGTTCTTTTGTTTATGACCTTGCTGACGCTTCTGCCGTCGGCACTGGTGATGATGACCTCGTTTACTCGAATCGTGATTGTGATTGGATTGTTGCGTCAAGGTATGGGAACCAGTCAGGCGCCGTCGAGTCAGGTGGTTATCGGTCTTGCCTTTTTTCTTACGCTGTTTATTATGGCGCCAGTGTTTAATGAGATTTATGATCAAGCGCTGGCACCCTATATGGAAGAGGCGATCGGCTTTGAGGAAGCACTGACCACCGCCATTCAGCCATTGCGCCGGTTTATGCTGGCACAAACTCGGCAGGCGGATCTGGCATTATTCGCGGGGATGAATGACATTGATGGATTTGATTCTGCCGATGAGATTCCGCTGCATCTTTTGGTGCCAGCATTTATGACCAGCGAATTAAAAACCGCGTTTCAGATTGCATTTTTAATTTTAATCCCGTTTTTAATTATCGATATGGTTGTTGCCAGCGTTCTAATGTCAATGGGCATGATGATGCTGTCACCGATGATTATTTCGCTGCCATTTAAAATTATGCTATTTATTTTGGTTGATGGTTGGACCTTGGTTCTTGGAACCTTGGCGCGTAGTTTTTACTAGGAGTAAGATGATGACACCAGAAATGGTCATTGATATTGGCCAAGAAGCTGGCATGGTTGCGGTGATGATTGCCGGTCCTATTTTATTGACTGGCTTAACTATTGGTGTTCTTGTTGGGATGATTCAAGCAGCAACACAAATTCAAGAAATGACCCTAACCTTTATTCCTAAATTGCTTGGTGTGTTTTTCGCTTTATCAGTTTTTGGTCATTGGATGTTAGCAACCCTAACCCACTATATTATTGATTTGTGGCAAAGCATACCAGCGATGATCGGTTAACTAAACAAACGCCGTGGAACTCTCCATTGAGCAACTTTTTCAGTGGATTGGTGCGTTTATGTGGCCGTTTATCCGCATCACCGCCCTGTTGATGGTGGCACCGGTGGTTGGCTCTAATAATATAGATACCAGCTGGCGTTTAACTTTGGCACTGTTTCTTGCGATCATCGTCGCCTATCAGGCACCGCTCCCACCGGCAATGGATTTGCTCAGTATTCAGGCCTTTTTATTGGCAGCAGAGCAAGTTTTGATTGGAATTTCGATTGGTTTTGTGTTGCAAATGGTGTTTTCAGCGCTCAGCCAAGCCGGTGAAATTATTTCGGTGGGAATGGGATTGCATTTTGCGCGGGCGGTGGATCCGATGTCAGGTCAACAGGTTCCGGTTGTTGCTCAATTTTTTGTAATTATCGGCAGCTTGCTTTTTTTGTCGCTCAATGGCCATCTAATATTAATTGAGCTTTTAATTATGAGCTTTGAGACCTTGCCAGTTGGTGGCGATGGTTTAACCACAGATGATTTTTGGGAAATGATTCAATTTAGTGGTCAAATGTTTAGCACGGCATTATTGATTGCGATCCCAGCATTAGCCACCATGCTAATGATTAACATTGCCGCCTTAGGTATTGCCGCTAAAGCTGCTCCGCAGTTACATATTTTTGCGGTTGGTTTTCCAATTATGAAATTGGTGGGATTTATTTTAATTGTGATGATCATGCCAGCCTTTGCTGATCGCTTTGGTGAATTTTTGCTACTTGGCTTTGACTTAATGGGTCGTTTAGTGAGGTTCTAACAATGGCTGAAAACGAAAATGGTCAAGAAAAAAGCCAAGAACCAACCGAAAAACGACTGAGCGAGGCACGCAAAAAAGGCCAGGTTCCGCGTTCTCAAGAACTTAACACGGTGATTCTTTTAGTTACCAGTGGCGTTTTTTTTGTGGTATTTGGTCACCATCTAGGGCTTGGTATCAGCGAAAATTTTGCTAATTCATTAACTTTAGAACGAGAACTGCTTTATGATCCGCGCATTATTCCCCCGCATTTTATCCAATTATTAATTGATACATTAATTACTTTGGCTCCACTGTATGCGATTTTGGTGATTGCCGCCATCGTAGGGCCAACTTCTGTTGGTGGAGCCAATTTTGCTACTGAAGCACTTCGCCCCAAATTTGATAAGCTCAATATAATCAAAGGGCTGAAGAAAAACTTTGGCGTGACTGGACTGATGAACCTTGGCAAAGCGTTTGGCAAGGTGATTGTCGTTGGACCAGTGGCTTATTTTGTGGTTGCTGGGTTTATGCCTCGGTTATTAGACCTTGGCAAAGAAAATGTTGTTGCAGCAATTCTGCATACAGCAACATTGATTGCGTGGGCGTTTTTATTGATCGCCAGCTCGCTGCTTTTAATTGCCTTAATTGATGTGCCTTATCAGCTATGGAACCATAAACGACAGCTTAAAATGACCCTGCAAGAGGTCAAGGATGAACATAAGCAAACCGATGTAAAACCCGAAGTGAAAAGACGAATGCGGCAAATGCAGATGGAAATGATGCAGCATCGGATGATGGCGGAAGTGCCAAAAGCCGATGTGGTGATCACCAACCCAACGCATTATGCCGTCGCGCTGATTTATAATTCCAGTGCCATGATTGCTCCACGGCTCATCGCCAAAGGTGCTGATCATATTGCTTTAGAAATTCGTGAGCGCGCTGAAGAGCATGGTGTTATCCGCGTTGAGGCGCCACGGGTGGCGCGTGCCATCTATTATACAACCGAACTCGATCAAGAGATTCCAGCCGCGCTCTTTGTTGCTGTGGCGCGAATTTTGGCTTATGTCTATCAATTACGACGCCATGATGCGGAATCTGTCACCATGCCTGATGATTTGCCAGTGCCAGATGAATTACTTGATCCACGCCGCGCCCGACAAGCGCGGCGAGCGGGTATTTAAATGACCTTCGTTGAACGCGCTGGGCTTATCGCTCGCGTCGGGCTCGGCGCGCCTTTGCTGTTGATCGCACTGCTGTCGATGCTGGTGCTGCCGCTGCCGCCATTTGTTCTCGATCTGTTATTTACCTTTAATCTATCGCTGGCAATGGTCGTGGTCATGGTCGCGGTTTACATCCCGCGTCCGCTTGAATTTGCAATTTTTCCGACAGTGTTGCTGGTTTCCACCCTGCTCCGACTTGCGCTGAATGTCGCCTCGACCCGGGTGATTTTGCTTAACGGTGCCTCTGGAACCGATGCCGCAGGCAGGGTGATCCAAGCGTTTGGTGAATTTGTTATCGGTGGCAATTTTGCTGCTGGGTTGGTGGTATTTGCGATTTTGGTCATCATTAATTTTGTGGTGGTGACCAAAGGTGCCGGGCGTGTTGCTGAAGTCAGCGCCCGCTTTACACTCGATGCCATGCCCGGCAAACAGATGTCGATTGATGCTGATTTAAATGCCGGGCTGATTACCCAGGATGATGCCCGCACGCGGCGCGAAGAAATTGCCCAAGAAGCCGATTTTTATGGCTCCATGGATGGTGCAAGTAAATTCGTGCGCGGTGATGCGATTGCCGGCATTTTAATTCTATTTATTAATATCATCGGCGGCATGATCATCGGCACCACCCAATATGGGATGTCGCTTGGCGATGCTGCTTCTAATTTTGTATTGTTAACCATTGGTGATGGCCTGGTTGCTCAACTGCCTTCGCTGCTGTTATCAACCGCCACCGCGCTGATCGTCACCCGGGTCTCCACCAGCCAAGACCTTGGCTCTCAAGTCAAAAACCAGATGTTCTCCAATCCCAAGGCGCTGTATGTTGCAGCGAGTGTGATTGGAATTCTTGGCATGATCCCAGGGATGCCCAACTTGGTATTTTTAGGGCTTGCCTCGATGCTCGGTGGCGGTGGCTATCTGCTAAACCGCACCAAAGAAGAAGAGCAAGCCAAGGCGGATACTGCTGCGCTGCCTGCTGCCTCTGATACGCCATCGCCTGAGATGCGTGAATTATCCTGGGATGATGTGCCGCCGGTGGATTTGGTCTCGCTCGAAGTTGGTTATCGGCTGATTCCACTGGTTGATCGTGGCCAAGATGGGCAATTAATGGGACGCATTAAAGGCGTGCGGCGAAAATTATCCCAAGAATTAGGATTTTTAATTCAGCCGGTGCATATTCGTGATAATTTAGAACTCGGTCCCAATCATTATCGCATTGCGTTATTGGGTGTTAATACCGCCGAGGCGGAGGTGTTTCCTGATCGCGAATTGGCAATCAATCCTGGCCAGGTCTTTGGCACCGTCCCTGGCACCCCCACCAAAGACCCGACTTTTCATCTTGATGCCTTATGGATCGAGCCTTCCGACCGCGACAATGCCCAAGGAGCTGGCTATACTGTCGTCGATGCTGCGACCGTGATTGCAACCCATTTATCCCAGGTGTTGCGCGAAAATGCGCATCGTTTGATTGGGCACGAAGAAATTCAGCATCTACTGGATCAACTCGGTCGGCGCTCGCCCAAACTCGTCGAGAATTTGCTGTCTAAATCACTCTCGCTGGGTGTGGTGCTAAAAGTCATGCAGAATTTGTTGGCAGAACAGGTCTCGATTCGTGACATCCGCACCATTGCCGAAACTTTGGCAGAACGCGCGCTCACCAGCCAAGATCCTGACGCCCTCACGGCGGCGGTGCGTGTTGCACTGGCACGCTCGATTGTGCAGGATTTGGTGGGTGCTGATGATGAGCTGCCGCTGATCGCGCTTGATCCTGCATTGGAGCAATTATTGCATCGCTCTTTGCAAAGCACCCAGGGACAAGCCATGGGCATCGAGCCAGGACTGGCAGATCGGGTGCAGCGGGCGGTGGCAGAAGCGGCTCGCAAACAAGAAGTCGAAGGCGCGCCAGCGGTTTTGGTCGTCGCTCCCGAGATTCGCTCCTGGGTTGCTGGCTGGCTGCGTGGAGCAGTGCGCAATCTAACCGTGCTGGCATTTACTGAGATCCCCGATAATCGACGGATTCGGGTGATTGCAACCGTAGGACAATAAACGATGAATGTACGCCGTTATCAAGCACGAGACATGCGTGAGGCCATGCGCCAGGTGCGTGAGCAGCAAGGCCCGGATGCAGTCATTTTATCCAGCCGCCGCGTTGGCAAAATGCTCGAGGTCGTTGCCGCCGTCGAGAAAAAACAAGAGCAGCCGCCGGCGGAAATGACCCCAGCCCAAAGTCAAAGCAGCGACGCACCCCTGGCCATGAGCAGCTTTGGCAGTGGGCTAGAGCTTGAGGCAATGCGCCGTGAGCTGAGCGATTTGCGCACCCTGCTGGTACAACAATACAGTGCCAGCGATGCCGCCCAATGGGCTTCGCGGCATCCGCTGGCCGCTGGCTTATCAGCGCGTCTGATCGAGCGTGGTTTTAGCGAGAAAATTGCCCGCACCCTCACCGGCGGCATCCCCGAGGATTGCCCATCGGATGCGGCCTGGTCGCGGTTGCGCGCCCGGCTGTCATCAGCCATCGTCACCGCCCAGCCGACGATTTTGGAGCGCGGCGGGATGCTGGCGCTGGTTGGTCCAAGTGGCGTTGGCAAAACCACCACCCTGAGTCGTCTTGCTCTGCGCCAGATTCGACGCATGGGACGCGATAGCGTCAGCTTGGTAACTCTTGATCGGCAACGCCTCGGTGCCTACAAACAGCTACAAACTTTCGGCGAGATGGCTGGTGTGCCCGTGATGCTGATGGAGCATGAACGCGAGCTGGCACAGCTTGCCAACCGTGCCCAGAATGGCCATTTGGTGTTAATCGACACCGCCGGTCAAGCAGCTCGTGAGGTCGGACAACGCCGTTTATTTACCCTAGCCCGTGCTGAAGTGGATTTAGAAATCTGGTTGGTGATCGCCGCCAGCTATCAGGGGCGTGCCTTGCAGCAGTTGTTACAGTCCTATCGTCAGAGTGATCCGGCGGCCTTGCTGCTCACCAAGGTCGATGAGGCCGAACAGTTGGGTGAAATTTTATCGGTGCTGTTAGAACAACGCTTGGGGCTGAATTTCTTTAGCGATGGCCAGCGGCTTGCCGAAGATTTTCATCGTATCGACACCTCACACATTACCCGCTTGGCACTTGGCGAGATATCCATGCCGATCACCGAAGAAGCCGGCTGGCCCCAAGAAGCGCATCCGCAACCCGCACCAGTGAAGATGGCTGCTGGCGATAACATCAACAACACTGCCCGTCAAGGTGCAATTTTAGAATCAGTGGTGCCATTCCGGAAACGCGCCCATGCTCCACACTAATCTGCGAGTGATCGCAGTGTCGAGCGGCAAAGGTGGCGTGGGCAAAACCAATGTCTCGGTGAATCTCGCGGTTGCTTTAGCCAACCTAGGGCGGCGGGTGATGATTTTCGATGCAGATTTGGGGCTTGCCAATGCCGATTTATTACTCGGCTTGCGCCCATTGCGAACACTTAATGATCTTATTACTGGCAAGGTCGATAGCTTAGACAGCATCATCCTTGAAGATCCCAATGGCGTTCTTTTGGTGCCAGCGGCCTCAGGTATTGCACACATGGCCAATCTGAGTGCTATTGAACATGTCGGGCTGGTGCGTGCGTTCAGTTCTTATACCAAACCCTTAGATTTTTTAATTGTCGATACCGCCGCTGGCGTTCAGCAATCGGTGACTAGTTTTTGCCGTGCCGTGCAAGATGTATTGATTGTGATCTGTGATGAACCCGCCTCGCTGACCGATGCCTACGCCTTGATTAAGATATTATCCAAAGATTATGGTCGGCGGCGGTTTCGCTTAGTTTGTAATATGGTACACAGCTTGGAAGCTGGACGGCGACTGGCACAGGAGCTGACTGCGGTGTGTCAGCGTTATCTTCCCGATGTGCTCGTTGAGCCGGCTGGGGTCATCCCTATGGATGATCAAGTGCGGCGTGCGGTGCACAAACGCGAGCCAGTGGTGAGTCTCTATCCAGCAAGCCCAGCCAGTCGTGGATTTCATGAGCTGGCGCGCAAAGTGGAGCGGTGGTCGATCAATGGCGCGCGCTCGCCTAGTGGCATTGGTTTTTTTGTAGAACGGATGTTGCAAAGTGCCTGATGACCATGAAATCTCCTTTGCACGATTATCGCGAAGGTCGTCCGCAGGCTGAAGATTTAGTTGCAGGTCATGTTGATTTAGTGCGCCGCATTGCGCATCATCTCGCAGCGCGGCTCCCATCCTCAGTTCAGATTGACGATCTGATTCAATCCGGAATGCTTGGGCTGATTGAAGCAGCACGCCAGTTTCAAGATGGCCAGGGGGCGACCTTTGCCACCTATGCTGGCATTCGGATTCGCGGGGCGATGATCGATGAGTTGCGCCATTCCGACTGGGCACCGCGTTCGGTGCATCGCAACAGCCGCCGCATCGCCGAGGCCGTGCGTACCATTGAAGGGCGTGAGGGGCGGGCAGCCGAGGATCGCGAAATTGCGACTTTGCTTGACCTCTCCATTAGTCAGTATCATAACATGCTACGCGACACCGCCGGGACGCATATCCTGGCACTCGATGATTTATTCGGTGCTGATGCCGACCGCCTATTGCCAACCCAAGGGGAGACCCCAGTTGAGCTTGCGGAACAACAGCAGTTTCGTGATGCCCTGGCAGATGCCATCGATGGCTTGCCTGAAAAAGAGCGTCTGGTCTTGGCACTCTATTATGATGAAGAGCTGAATCTGCGTGAGATTGGGGTGGTTCTTAGTCTCACTGAATCACGAGTCAGTCAAATTCGCAGCCAAGCGGTACATCGACTGCGGGCGCGGCTGCAAGACTGGATTGGATAATTAGCGTACCGATTGCATGCCATGCCATCGGGCGTTTTGCATGATTGATTAGGAGCGAAATAATGGATAAAAACATGAAAATTCTCGTCGTCGATGATTTTTCTACGATGCGCCGCATCGTTAAAAATCTATTGCGCGAGCTGGGCTTTACCAACACAGCAGAGGCGGATGATGGCAGCACCGCATTGCCAATGCTTAAAAACGGCAATTACGATTTTGTGGTCACAGACTGGAACATGCCCAACATGGAAGGCATCGAGCTGTTGCGCAATATTCGTGCTGATCCC
This sequence comes from Thiorhodovibrio sp., assembly GCA_007128075.1. Lineage (GTDB taxonomy): Bacteria > Pseudomonadota > Gammaproteobacteria > Chromatiales > Chromatiaceae > Thiorhodovibrio_B. Next base: position 6,906 of record SKYD01000189.1, on the reverse strand, counting down.
TCATTGGCGAAACTTCCTGTGCTCATGGTCACTGCCGAGGCCAAGCGCGAACAGATCATCGAAGCCGCCGAAGCGGGCGTGAATGGCTACATTGTCAAGCCATTTACTGCCGAGACCCTGCGAGAAAAGATTGATAAAATCTTTGCGCGGTTGGAATAATTCAGACTCAGCGTTTATGATTGCGGCATTGCAGATGTGCAATAATACTGCAATCACTGAAAACTGGCGGTCAACCGGGGGCAATCGGCTTGGACAATCAAGACAATACACTGCGCTTGCAGCTTGCTCGGCAACTGGTTGAGCATCTTGAGGCGGGAGACGATGAGCAGGCGAATCTGGTGCTAAGTCAGCTCAGCGTGAAATTTGAGCGTGAGTTATTTGAGGAAATCGGCAAACTCACCCGCGATCTTCACGACGCGCTCAAAAGCTCACGCAACGATTCACGGCTGACCGAGATCACCCGCGATGAGATTCCTGATGCCAAAGAGCGGCTCAATTATGTCATCACCATGACTGAGCAGGCGACCAATCGCACACTCAATGCTGTCGATGAGGGACTGCCCTTGGCTGAAGAGCTGCAATCTCGGGTCTCGGTGCTGCAAGACGACTGGATGCGACTGCGCAAGCGTGAAATGACCCTAGAACAGTTTCGCACCTATGCCCGTGAACTGGAAAGCTTTTTAGCCAGTACCGGTGCCCAGACCGAACGCTTGCGACAGTTGATGTCCGAGATCATGATGGCGCAGGATTTTCAAGACCTCACCGGGCAGATTATCGGGCGAGTGATTCGTGTCGTCCAAGATGTTGAAACGCATCTGGTTGATTTGTTGCGGCTCTCCAGCGGTCGCCTTGAAGTTCAGTCGCCGCCTGCCGAGCCGCCGACACCAGATCAGGATGCTGCTGCAAAATTAATGCAGCGCGGTCCGGCTGTCCCCAATACCAAAGATTCACAAAACGATATCGTCTCTGGTCAGGATGATGTCGATGATTTACTTTCAAGCTTGGGTTTCTAAAGTCCTGATTTCAGGGAGCATTTGTCATGGCAATCGACCCGAACGACGAAATACTGCAGGACTTTCTGGTCGAGGCAGGCGAGATTTTAGAAGCACTGAATGGTCAACTGATTGATTTAGAGCAGGAGCCTGATAACCGTGATCTGCTCAACTCAGTGTTCCGAAGTTTTCACACCATTAAGGGCGGTGCAGGATTTCTTAGTTTAGAATCACTGGTCGCAGTTTGTCACCGCGCCGAGGATGTGTTTAATCTGTTGCGCAATGGTGAGCGCCGCGTTGATGCAATGCTGATGGACACAATTTTGCGTGTTCTTGATGTGTTGAATGTCATGTTCGGCGAGCTGCATTCTGGCAATGAGCCTGAGCCTGCGCCACCAAATTTACTCACTGATCTCGAAAAATTTTTAGTGCCCGATGTTGCTGAGGCAGCCCCAGAACCAGAGCCAGAACCAGCCCCTCCGCCACCTGAAGCTGTGCAAGAGCCACCGCCAGCCTCTTCACCACCAGCGGATGGCGAGCTGATTGGTGCTGGTGAAAATATTAGCCAAAAAGAATACGACAAACTGCTTGATCAACTCGATCAGGACGCACCCAAAGCCTCGGCAACACCGCCGCCAGCGCAGGTTGAAACCGAAGAGGCCATTAGCGAAGACGAATTTGAGGCACTGTTAGATCAGCTCCAGGGGCGCGGCAAACCTGCTGAAACCAAACCAGCGCAACCGGCTGCACCAGCTCCCGCTGCGGATGCGATGCCCAAGCCGCCAGAGCCAAAACCAGAGCCGAAACCAGAACCAGCGGCAGCAGCTCCCAAGCCAGCACCTGCTGCACCAGCGCGTCAACAAGCACCCGCCGCTGCATCCAAAGCCGCCCCTGCTGCCAAGCAGCAATCACCACAGGTTGATACCTCGGTGCGGGTGGATACCCAACGCCTCGATGAGATTATGAATCTTGTCGGCGAATTGGTGTTGGTGCGCAATCGCTTGAGCATGTTGCGCTCGCAAACCACAGATGATGAAGTCAGCAAGGCGATTGGATCGCTGGCACTGGTCACTGCCGATCTGCAAACGGCGGTGATGAAAACGCGGATGCAGCCAGTCAAAAAAGTGTTCGGGCGGTTTCCTCGTGTTATTCGTGATTTGGCGCGCAATCTCGGCAAAGAAATTGATCTCGAAACCTTTGGTGAAGACACCGATTTAGACAAAAATTTGGTTGAGGCACTCGCTGATCCGCTGGTGCATCTGGTGCGCAATGCGGTCGATCATGGCATCGAGATGCCAGATGAGCGGGTCGCCAACGGCAAGCCGCGCAAAGGTCGCGTGGTGTTAGGTGCAGCACAGGAAGGCGATCATATCGCATTGGTCATCGAGGACGATGGCAAGGGCATGGATCCGCAGGTGCTGCGCGACAAAGCGGTATCTAAGGGATTGGTTGAGCCATTGTTGGCGGAGCGGATGAGTGATCGCGATGCCTTCAACCTGATTTTTATGGCTGGCTTTTCCACCAAGGAGCAGATTTCTGATGTCTCGGGGCGCGGTGTTGGCATGGATGTGGTCAAAACCCGCATCGCCCAGCTCAACGGCACAGTGGAGATCGACTCCGAACTTGGGCGCGGCAGCCGCTTGCAAATTAAGTTGCCGCTGACCCTGGCGATTCTGCCAGCGTTGATGGTGATTCTTGATGGACGACGCTTTGCGATTCCGCTGGCATCGGTCTCAGAAATTCTCGATGTCGATTTAACACGCAGTCATTCGGTCGATGATCAAGAGACCATCATGGTGCGCAATCACGCACTGCCGGTGGTCTATGTCGGGCGTTGGGTATGTCCACAGCGTGAGAATAAGCCATCCAAAGAGGGGCATGTGGTGGTGGTTCATGTTGGTCAGCGCAAAATTGGCTTAGTCGTCGATGGACTTGTTGGTCAAGAAGAGGTGGTGATCAAGCCACTCGGTCGCGGTCTACAAGGTGTGCCAGGATTGGCTGGTGCGACCATCACCGGTGATGGCGGCATTGCGCTGATCTTAGATATTCCTGAATTGCTTAAAGAAATGGAAAAAAACAGTCCGCAAACGCTGCGTCGGTCGCGCTCTGTGTCTGCTCCGAAGGTGGAGGCTTAGTTAGTGACTATTCGTGTGGTTGTCGTCGATGATTCTGGATTTTTTCGGCGGCGGATTGTCGAGATTCTGTCGGCAGATGTGGGGATTGAGGTGGTGGCAACTGCCGCCAACGGTCTTGAGGCCATCGATGCTGTCAAAAAACACAAACCTGATGTGGTGACGATGGATATCGAGATGCCAGTGATGGATGGCATCTCGGCGGTCAAGCGCATCATGGTTGAGGCGCCGTTGCCGATTTTGATGTTCTCCACCATCACCACCGAAGGGGCACAGGCAACCTTAGATGCCCTCGATGCTGGTGCGGCGGATTTTCTCCCCAAACGCTTTAGCGAAATGGCGGGCGATGAGGACAGCGCCAAGATGCTGTTGCGCCGCCGAGTGCGGACGCTGGCGCGTGGTCGTCCACCATCGCCAGTTGGGACACGCCCAGATGCCCAGGGATCTGCATCGACAACTGATCGCGCCGCTGCAACGCGTCCACATCCGCCACTGCGTTTAGCGCCAGCCAGTGCCACCCCGATGCGTTCACTGCGTGCGGTGTTGATTGGCACTTCAACTGGTGGGCCGGTGGCGTTGCAAGAGGTGCTAAAAGTCTTGCCCGCCAATTTTCCGCTGCCAGTGATTCTGGTTCAGCACATGCCAGCGAGCTTTACGCCAGCCTTTGCCGAGCGTCTTAACATACTTTGTCAGATTGGCGTAAGCGAGGCCAAATCGGGAGATGTTTTAAGACCAGGCCATGCCTTGTTAGCACCAGGCGGCGTACAACTCCTATTAGGCGGCGGCTCTCAGGTGCGAGTTGAGCTAAAAGACAGTCCGCCTGGCACGATTTATAAGCCAAGCGTTGACATTACCTTTCATTCGGCGGTAACCGCCTTGCGCAGCCAAGTTCTTGCCATCATTCTAACTGGCATGGGCGCGGATGGGCGCGAAGGGGTGCGCAGTCTTAAAGAGCAGGGGGCGCATGTCTGGGCGCAAGATGCCGCCTCCTGTGTCGTTTATGGAATGCCTGCGGCGGTTGTCGATGCAGGTTTAGCGGATCGTGTGCTTCCCTTGTCTGAAATGGGGCCAGCACTCGTCAAGGCGTTTATTCATTAACTTTTTACCGAGAATGCGATGACCGAAGCAGAGATTAAAAGCCCGGCCTATTCCAGCTCATCGGCCTATGTCACCTTCAGTCTCGCCGATGAGACCTATGCCATCGATGTCCTGTTGGTGCAAGAAGTCTTAAAGCTCACTGAGATTGCTCCCGTGCCAGGTGTGCCGAATTATATTTTGGGCATTATCAATCTGCGCGGGGATGTGGTGACGGTGATTGATGCTCGGCGCCGGATGGGGCTGCCCGATAAGACCCCCGATGATTCTTCACGAATTGTTGTTATCGATGTTGACAATCAAAATGTCGGCATTCTGGTTGATTCCGTCGCCGAGGTGGTGCAAATCAATGCCGATGACATCGGACCAGCGCCGGCGGTGGGCACCGATCAGAGCAGCCGTTTTATCCTGGGCGTGACCAGCCGTGATGATGGATTGACGATTTTGATCAGTCTTGAAAAACTGCTCTCCGATGAAGAATGGGAATTGTTACGCAGTTTGTAGGCGTAGTGATGACCAATCCCATTGAGCCGCTGGCGCCGGTACACCCTTCTCAGCCTGTTGCGCCCTGGAGTCGCGATCAAACACCGCGTGACCAGCGGTCAGTGAATTTGAAACGCCCACCGCGTCAAAAACGCCAAAAGCGTTCCAAGCCTCTCATTGACGATTATGCCTAGTTTGGCATTCGGCGTTATTGGCCTCTCTTTAGTGATTGCCCTGGTTGCGCTGACGGCGTTTTTACTGTTGCGCCGCCAGATCATGCACTTGCAACGCGATTATGAACGCCAAACCCACGCCCTGCTTGCATTACAAGGCTCGATTAAAGTCTTATCGGGCGAGGCACTCAGCCACCGCCAAGATCTTACGGCGGTGCTTAAATCTGTTGAGCGACTGTCTGAGCTTAATCAGGAAGCGCGGCTGGAGATGCGGCTGCGCGATGCAGACCGCAGCCCTTATAGCCAGGCGATCCAGCTTATTCGACACGGCCAAACCCGTAGCTCAGTGCGTAAATTGTGCTCATTAACTGAATCTGAGGTTGACCTGCTGTTTAGCTTGCATGGTCACGGTATTGCGGCAGGTATCAAAGAAGACGAAGACAGTGTCGAGGACTCACCACCGCGCCGTGCTGCGTTGTAAAATTCCCCGCATCCACTCGACGACCACAAGATCGCGCAAGGTTTCAGGCTGGTTGCCATGTATTAGAATAAAGCCCGGGTTGAGTGTTGCGGTCATAACCTAAGTCGAGCACAAGCTATGTCTTTTCAAAAAAAATTGCTGCTGTCTGTTGCGAGTCTGTTGTTCGTTGCACTCTTAGTGTTGAGCCTCTTAGCAGGCACCCTGTTACATCATGAGGTCAATCGTTCTATTCGTAGCGAAGTGAATCAAACCTTAGCCTTGGTGAATACAACGGCGAGTGAGTGGGTTGCCAATAAATCCACCGTGATGCAGGCGATTGCTCAAATGCTCTCCGAACACCCCGCCGATTGGGAGCCGTTTTTGACCTTGGCGCTCAAGGCGGGTGATTTTGATCTGGTCTATGTGGGCACCGGGCAAGGCGGTATGTATCAATCCACTCCACCCGCAGAGTTACCCGATGACTATGATCCTAGAGTTCGGCCGTGGTATCAACAAGCCGAACAACAGCAAAAATTGATTATCACCCCACCTTATGTCGATGCCTTCACCGGTGCCATGATTATCTCGCTGGCAGTGCCTACCAAAGTGTCGACTGTCAATATTGCGGGCAGCGACATTGCCATCACCGGCGTGGTTGACGCGCTCTTGTCCACACAAACGCGCTGGAATTCGCAATTATGGATGCTGGATAGCGAAGGCAACATTCTGGCAACACCATCAGGCGACTATTTGAACGAAGACATCGCCGACATCATTGCGGACTTTCGCTTACCAGACCAGCAAGAATTGGTTGAAGACATTACTTTTGATGACAATGAGTGGATTGCCGCTCGGGTCACCATTCCAGAAGCCGGTTGGGAGTTTGTGCTGTTTGTTGATCAACAAGAAGCACATGCGGGGCTGATTGGGCTCATCTGGCGCTTGGCGATTGTGTCATTGGGGATTATTTTCGTCAGTAGTCTGTTGTTGTATACTCTGATTAACTATCTAACGCGCCCGCTGAAACGCTTAGATCAAGCACTGAACAGCATTTCCAGTGGTCAAACCGCGCTTGACTATCGGCTAGAAGTCAACACAGAAGACGAATTTGGACGCATGAACCAAACATTCAATCGTTTTCTGGAACGCTTGCAGGTGCTGTTGCAACAAGTGGCACATCTGAGCAGCACACTCAACGAAGAAGCCGAGGTCGAACATGAGATGGCGTTGCGTAACCAGCAACAGCTTGCGGGGCTGCAAGTAGAAATCACCCAGCTTGCGGATGCTGTCGAACAAGTCTCGACTGCCACCGATGAGATTGCTGGCAATGCTGATCAAACGGCAACACACGCCAATGCTGCTGTGCAATCGACCGATGAAGGGCGCAAAGTGGTCGATGCAAATCGGGTCAACATCACAGCACTCGCCGAGCAGCTTGCCGTTGGCATGAGCCATTTAAGCCAAGTCGATGCGCATGTCCACAGCATTACCAGCATCCTGACGACCATTCAGGGCGTTGCCGAGCAAACCAATTTGTTGGCTTTAAATGCCGCGATTGAGGCAGCGCGTGC
>SKYD01000045.1 GCA_007128075.1 Thiorhodovibrio sp. | reverse complement strand
CAGCTTTGATTCACTGAGATGATCGAGCGACCAGATCGCGCGCAGTTGTTCAAAAAACTGCAATGCGGTGTGTTGTACCTGTGCGGCATGATCGAGATCAACATCAAAACGCCGACAAAAAGTTGATACCGTGCGTTGACACACATCCTCGTGCTGATCGCGCCCAATCATCTCATAGAGCAACCCTTCGCGCAGTGCCTGATCGGACACCCGAAGATGCTCAATGTCAAGATTTTGAAACACCGCACTGAGCACCGCGACCCCGCCAACAAAAACTGGACGGCGGCGCTCACTTAAGCCCTTAAAACTCAACGCTGAGATGCGTCCACAGTCAATCAACGCGGTGCGCAATTCCGCCAATCCGTCGTTGGTGATGCCATCGTCCGACCAGCCCTCGGCATTGAGCACGCTGGCGATGGCTTTGATGGTGCCCGAGCTGCCAGTGGCTGTCTGCCAGCCCGATTGCCGAAACAGCTCACGCACTGGACGCATCTCCATCGCGGCGGTGATCTCGGCTTGCGCCATCGCCTTGGCGGTGATTTTGTCGTTGGCAAAAAAACGCTGCGACATATTAACACAGCCCATGTATAAACTTTCGCGCAACAGTGGGCTAAAGCCCTCACCGATAATCAATTCGGTACTGCCACCGCCAATATCGACCACCAGCCGTTTCTCATCACCAATCGCCAAGCTGTGCGCTACGCCCAAATAGATTAGCCGCGCTTCCTCGCGTCCAGCGATGACCTCAATCGGATGCCCGAGTGCCTGTTGGGCGCGTTCAATAAAATCACTGTGTGGATCAAGCTGACGCAAAGTGTTGGTGCCAACGGCGCGGACATTGGTGGCATGAATCGCACGCAAGCGTTGACCAATGCGCTCCAAACAGGCGAGTGCGCGATCAGCAACCTCAGGCAGTAGGGTCTTATCCGCAGTCAAGCCCTCGCCAAGTCGCACCATTTCTTTATGACGATCAATAATTTGCAAGGTTCCGCCATCACTGCGGGCAATGATGAGATGAAAGGAATTGGAACCAAGATCGAGGGCTGCAAAGGTGCAGTCGGTCTCAGGGGTGGAGATTGTGTCATTCATTCCAAGGCAGCCTTGCAAACAATTGCAGAACAAGCAGCGACTAAATGTGCTGCATCATCGGATAAATCAGCTCCTCATAGGGCATACTGATGCAATGCCCCTGGATTGCATCAATACCAAGCTCGACGAGATGCGGTAAAAATTCAGCGTTTTCAATCGCTAACGCAATCACGCCAATCTCATGGCGTTGCGCACAAGCGATAAACTCACGAATTTCTGTCTGAGCGGTTGGCTTGTTGGTATAGGAACCAATCAGCTTGGAGTCTAATTTAAGATAGTGCAGATGTTGATGGTGCGTCTCAATAAGTGAACAATCGTTGATGTTCGTCGCCTCAAGTAACAGACCGTGCTGTTTGGAGTTTAAGCTGTCTGCCATCCGCTTGATGGCTTTTTGTTGATCAAGATCAACTAACGCATCGCGGTTTAGCTCAATGATCAACGAGCCAGGTTCAATTTTAGCTTTTGCAATTTCAGTGCAAATGGTGTCCATGGTCTCGAAATCGTCGAGAGTTGGCGGGGCCAGATTGATAAACAGAGTCGAAGGATGGGCGTTGCTTTGTTGTAACTGGCGCAGGGTTGCCAACGATTTGCGCACGATCCAGGTGTCGAGCTTGGGCATCCAGCCTGAGGTGATCGCGGTGGGCAAAAACTCATCGGGCATCATCAGCTCGCCAGACTCTTGGCGCAGCCGAATCAGAACCTCAAACAGATTGCGCTGTGATTGGCGCGGTTTGAGGGCGACGATGGGCTGAAACTGCAACAGCAAGCCGCCGTCATCCATCAACTTTTTGATGCGCGACGGTGAAGCAGGAATCGGCTGTTTGCTATTTTTGGGCAATTTGGTACGCGAGCCAATATGCTCAATGGTTGCCAACACCCGCGCTCTGTTGCCAGATGCCTGTCGCCGCAGGTCACTAAGCGACAACTCACGCTCACAAACTGCTAAAAGATGCGCGATGTCGTTGGCAGGCAGTGCATCAACCGCACCGCTGCGTATCGCCTCTGCTGCTGATATTGTGCTGTTCTCAGCTTGCAGAACCACTAGAGCCGCATGGGGCTGGCGTTCACTCGGCCAGAGGTCGTTTTCTAGCAATTCCTGATATTTTTGCTCAGCACACAAAATTACATCCCAGCGTGCTGGCATCTGCAAAGTGGCACTGATTTGCTCACTGTTGCTGGCAAAAGTCATGCGCACAGAATGCTCGTGCTGGCGCAAGAATGGGTCTAGCGTCCCATCCATGGGCGCGGATGCAATGTAGAGGATTTCTCGTCGACTGCTCATAATGTCGCTGCCTGTGTTTTAGTTATGACACTCAAAATATCAACCTCGCCTATAAAGCGTAGGGCGATGCGATCATAGCAAATTAACGCGCCTCGCGCCCTGTCAACTTACCTTCAGAACTCCATTCCCGTAGATGCGGCGAATAATTGGGTTGTCACTTGCCTATAGACATTATTAGAATAACCAAAATATGCCTTAACTGTGACAACCCAAAGGTTCTGCCATGCTCGATCCTGCCGCGCAGTCCGTCAAGGACACCAGTCGCACTGAAATCAAAGAAACCACCTGCTATATGTGCGCTTGTCGCTGTGGCATTCGCGTGCATCTGCGCGATGGCCAGGTGCGCTATATTGAAGGCAACCCCAACCATCCGCTCAACAAGGGCGTGATCTGTGCCAAAGGCTCTTCAGGGATTATGAAGCAGGTCTCGCCGGCACGGCTGACCCAGCCGCTGCGCCGCAAAGCTGGCGCCGAGCGCGGCACCTCGCAGTTTGAGGTGATTTCTTGGGAGGAGGCGCTGACGCTGCTCACCGAGCGGCTGGCAAAATTGCGCGCCACCGATCCCAAAAAATTCGCCCTATTCACCGGGCGCGATCAGATGCAGGCGCTCACTGGGCTGTTTGCCAAACAGTTTGGCACCCCAAACTATGCCGCACACGGTGGATTTTGTTCGGTCAACATGGCCACCGGCATGATCTACACCATCGGCGGCTCGTTCTGGGAGTTTGGCGGCCCGGATCTGGATCGCGCCAAGCTGTTTGTAATGTTTGGCACCGCAGAAGATCATCATTCCAATCCGCTGAAAATGCACATCTCGGAGTTTAAGCGTCACGGTGGACGCTTTGTGTCGATCAACCCGATTCGCACTGGCTACTCGGCAATTGCCGATGAATGGGTGCCGATCAAGCCCGGCACCGATGGGGCGCTGTTGCTGGCGCTGATCCACGAGATCATCAAAACCGGACTCTATGATCGTGATTTCCTGATTAAATACACCAATGGCCCCGAGCTAGTGGTCGATGATCCCGAGCGAGTCAATCATGGGCTGTTTTATCGTGATCTCACCGCCGAGGTGCCCGAGGCCTGTAGCGATCCGCAAAACAAGCTGTGGTGGGATCGCAACCAAGATTGCGAGGTGTTGACGCACAGCGAAGGCGCAGATCCACGACTGATGGGCGAGTACCAGCTCAAAGATGGCACGCCAGTCAAGCCCTCGATGCAATTATTAAAAGAGCGGGTGGAAAATTACACCCCAGAATGGGCAGAAAGCATCACTGGCATCCCTGCTGACACCATTCGGCGGCTGGCGCATGAGATGGGCATTGTGGCCCGCGATCACAAAATCGAGTTGCCGATTACCTGGACCGATTCCTGGGGCAAAGAACACCAATCGGTGACGGGCAATCCGGTGGCGTTTCATGCCATGCGCGGGCTGGCAGCGCACTCCAATGGCTTTCATAGCATCCGTGCGCTGAGTATTTTGATGACCCTGCTCGGTACCATCGACCGCCCAGGTGGCTTCCGGCATCGTGCCCCGTTCCCGCGTCCAATTCCACCTTGCCCCAAGCCGCCGAATCGTCCCGAGGCGGTGCAGCCGAACACGCCGCTCGATGGCCTGCCGCTGGGCTGGCCTGCCAAGCCGGAAGATTTGTTCGTCGATGAGCAGGGCGAGCCGGTGCGTATCGACAAAGCATTTTCGTGGGAATATCCGCTCTCGGCGCATGGGCTGATGCACAATGTGATCACCAACGCCTGGCGCGGCGATCCCTACCCGATTGATACGCTGTTTTTGTTCATGGCGAACATGGCGTGGAATTCGGCGATGAACACCGTCGGCACCCGCGAGATGCTCACCGACAAAGACGACAACGGCGAGTATAAAATTCCATTTCTTGTCGTCTGCGATGCGTTTTCCTCGGAAACTGTCGCCTTCGCCGATTTGGTGCTGCCTGATACCACCTATTTAGAGCGTCACGATGTGCTCTCGATGCTGGATCGACCGATCTCAGAGTTTGATGGCCCAGTCGATTCGGTACGGATTCCAGTGTTGCCGCCCAAGGGCGAGTGCCGCCCGTTTCAGGATGTGATCATCGAGCTCGGTGCCCGACTCGGGCTGCCGGTGTTCGTGAAAGACGACGGCACCCCGAAATACCGCAACTATCCTGATTTCATCGCCCGTTATGAGACCTCACCTGGCTCAGGCATTGGCTTTTTGGCGGGTTATCGCGGCGAGTACGGCGACAAGGCGCTCAAAGGTGAGCCGAATCCACGGCAGTGGGAGATGTATGCCGCCAACAACTGCGTGTTTCAGCACGAGCTACCGCGCAGTTATCAATATATGCGCAACTGGAACAAGGGCTATCTGCACTGGGCGCGGGCGCATGGCCTGACCCGCTGGGCAGAGCCGATTATCCTCAACATTTACTCGGAAGTGCTGCAACTGTTTCGTGCTGCCGCCCAGGGCAAGGGCAGCGGACGCAAACCGCCAGAGCGACTACGCGCGCGCGTGGAACGCTTTTTTGATCCACTGCCGTTTTACTATGAAACCCTGGAAAGTGAGCGCGTTGATAAAAAACGCTATCCGTTGACTGCACTGACCCAACGCCCGATGGCGATGTATCACAGTTGGGATAGCCAAAATGCCTGGCTGCGCCAAATTCACAGCCACAATTATCTCTATGTCAATCCACGGCTGGCGATGACCTTGGGGATTGGGGACGGCGATTGGATCTGGGTCGAGTCGCATCTGGGCAAGGTGCGCTGCCTGTGTCGGTTCTCGGAGGCAGTCGAGCCCAGCACGGTGTGGACATGGAATGCCATCGGCAAAGCCGCCGGAGCCTGGGGACTCACTGATCGTGCCGATGAGTCACAAAAAGGCTTTTTGCTCAATCATTTAATCAGCGAGGAGCTGCCCGATGATGGCTCGGGGCTGCATCTGTCCAATTCTGATCCGCTGACTGGACAGGCGGCGTGGTTTGATCTGCGGGTGCGTATCTACAAAGCCGAAGACAGCGACCCCCAAGCCACCCATCCACAGTTTCAGCCCATACCACTACTCCCGGGGCAAGACAAACCGCGTGGGCGCTTGCAGGCCTATGTTGCTGGCTTGTTTGGCAAACGCTAATCGACACAAAAAGAGACCATTATGACTCAACTTGCTCTTGTCATTGATCTAAATGTCTGCGTCGGTTGCCATGCCTGCGTGACTTCTTGTAAACAGTGGAATACCTCGGGCTGGGCTGGCCCGATGGTGGATCAAAACCCCTACGATGCCGAGCCGACGGGCACCTTTTTTAACCGTGTGCAGACTTTTGAGGTTGGCACCTATCCAAGCACTGAAACCGTGCATTTCCCCAAAAGCTGT
>SKYD01000151.1 GCA_007128075.1 Thiorhodovibrio sp. | reverse complement strand
GGCGCGTTCAGGTTGCGCCTGCATATCGCGTGAGCGATCAGTCTCAGCCGCCTGTGCCGAACGCCCACCAAAGACCATCGGCCCGGTGGAGCCATCCAGCTCAGGGATCGCCACCATCATGGTCGCCTCAACCGGCATCAACCCGCGGTCCGAGGCCTGCCATTGCTCAAGGGTTTGAAATTCAACCGGATGCGCGGCGACATAGGGCACATCAAGACGCGCCAGCAGCTCTTGGGCTGCGGCTGAATCGTTATACGCCGGGCCGCCGACCAGTGAAAAGCCAGTCAGCGAGACCACGGCATCAACGCAGGCTTTGCCCTTATTGAAAAAGTAGCGTTCAATCGCCGCACGGGCATCAAGCCCGCTGGCAAAGGCGGGGATCACTTTCAGCCCACGAGATTCCAGTGCGCTAATCACACCATCATAATGGCCCGTGTTGCCTGCCAACACATAAGAGCGCATCACCAACACGCCAACCGCGCCCTTCACCGCTGCATTTTTCGGTAACTTGGCCGGCAGCTTGGCGGGATTGTCACTGATACGGCTGCGCATTCTGGGATGATACAGCCCAACCTCGGGATATTCCTCTGGCGAGGCGACCTTCAGCGTTCCTCGCAATGCGGCGCGTTCACCAGCGGCATAGCGATCCACCATCAGTCGCACCATATTGGCGACATTCTCATCCGAGCCAGCCAGCCAGTATTGCAACAATAAAAAGTAAGCACGGACATCCTGCGCCGTGCCTGGAATAAAGCGCAACAGTTTAGGGATCCGCCGCAACATCGCCATCTGGCTGGCACCGCTGCTGGCGGATTTGTCATCGGTTTTTTTATTGCCACCACCGCGCAGCCGCTTGAGCAGCGCCATCGGCCCGCTTTGCTCGGCAGTCATGTCAAACTTGCCAATGCGCGTCAGACGCATCACCTCGCCCGCCGACATGCAGCCAACCATGGCATCGCACTGATCGCGCCGCGCCTCTAGGGCAGGCAGCACCGCTTTGATATGATCTTCCATAAACAGCATGGTGGCGATGATCAGATCCGCCGTTGCAATATCGGCATGACAGCGCGCAAGTGCCTCGGCATCGTCATTCCATTCAGCAGCGGCATGCAAGGTCAGCTCCAGACCTGGGACTTCTGCGCGTAATTGCCCCCGAGCGCGCTCAAAAGCACCCGCTAGATGGCTATCGAGGGTGACGATAACAACACGCACTGGCGTGTGAGCAACGGACGAAGTAGTCTTTGGCATATCGATGAGGCTCTCGGCTGTTGTTGCTGCTGACCTTGCATCCCTAATTTAGGTCAAGCATGCGGTTTTTGGTGTCTTTGACAGATAATTGAGCGCAACACCCACATCCATGATTTGTTGCCACTCATCGCGAGCGAAAGATCGCGATCCATATAGAGAGAATCTAGTCTTCTGCGCGGCTTCTGTCAACTCGACTTAACGTAAAGTTAAGTTGACACCTGCCGCGTCAACTTGAATTGTCACTCGAAGCTAAAAAAATGCTCTCGAAATTGATCTAGGTCAATAACGCAACCATCACGGCGACCGCGAAACGGCGATTTGCCTCGAAATCTCAACGAAATCGCTCCCTCGACCAAGGCGGTCGCCGTGGGTGCAGCTAAATTAAAAAACCAAAATAAACAATGACTTTTTGGGCCTAAGATGCACCGCACCGCCCCCATCAGCCCCCCTGTTTTGGCGGCTGTAAAAAAAATATGTACATTAAGGTTGACATTTATTTCTGTCAGGCTAAACTGACAACCAATGGACGAGTGATGAGCAAGCGGATGGCTCCCCCCGGTGATCCGGGAATTACGCACATCGCGGCCTTGGATTGAGGTCGAGATGATTATCGCCGCACCCTGATGAGGGCGGCAAGTTATAAAACCCGAATTTGGAGGGAATTTCAATGGCAGAGCAAAAAAGTCTTTCTGGTCTAACTCCTGATCAAGCAAAAGAATTCCATGAGCAGTGGAAAATTGTTTATACCGCGTTTGTCGGTATTGCGGCACTGGCTCATATCCTGGCCATCGGCGGCAAGCCCTGGTTCTAAGCGAACTTAATTCGCACCCCGTAACCGTTTAAGGCTTCCACAGAGGAAAAGTCAATGTTTGAAAAAGTCATGAATTACAAGCCCCAAGAGCAAGATTATCGCATCTGGATGGTGGTTAATCCTTCTACTTGGCTGATACCAATCATGCTCTCGCTGCTGATTCTGGCAATTGCTGTTCATGCAGCAGTCTTTTCGATTGTCCCAGAAGGCATGCTATTTGTAAACGACAGTGCTCCAGTTGCCGCTGTTGTAGAAGAAGCCGCAGCAGCGGTTGAAGAAGCAGTCGAATAATTGCTGATTCTTCACTTTAGGTGTGCTGAGTTTCTCATTTAACTCAGCCTCCTAAATTTGAGGCACCGAGACCAGGTACTCGCTAGTACCTAATAAAGAAGGTTGTCGATTACCGACACTTCATCACCGTAACTTGGAGAATAGAGAATGTCAGGTCTTACTCCCGATCAAGCAAAAGAATTCCATGAACAGTGGAAAATTACCTATACCGCATTTGTCGGTATTGCAGCACTCGCTCACATTTTGGCCATTGGCGGCAAGCCCTGGTTCTAAGCGATCACGCTTTCTTTTTTGTCACCAAATCATCAATGGAGTAATCCATGGCCGATATCCCAAAACCTCAAAATCCTCAAGACGATTGGAAAATCTGGATGGTGGTTAATCCTTCCACTTGGTTGATTCCAATCCTGATCACCGTATTGGTGACTGCACTTGCAGTTCATGCAGCGATCTTGAGTGTGGTTCCAACAGTTCTGCCGTTTATCGACTAAGTGCTATTTTAAGAGACTAAATAGTCTCTAAAATAAAGAATTGAAGTTGGGGTTTCGACCTTAAAAAGTTAGGTTTAAGAGATTAAGGTCGAGCAGTTAAGCGCAGATACTATGTTTAAGTATCTGTTTATTCAAAACGAAGCGCATGTGCTATCGACGCTTCACTACTCGGAGATGAAACAATGTCAGGTCTTACTCCCGATCAAGCAAAAGAATTCCATGAGCAGTGGAAAATTACTTATACCGCATTTGTCGGTATTGCAGCTCTGGCTCACATCCTGGCCATTGGCGGCAAGCCTTGGTTCTAAGCGATTACGCTGCACCTATTCACAAACTCATTAAGGAGTGATCCCATGGCTGAAGCACCAAAACCCCAAAACCCTCAAGACGACTGGAAAATCTGGATGGTGGTTAATCCTGCCACTTGGTTAATTCCAATCCTGATCACCGTATTAGTGACAGCACTTGCTGTCCATGCAGCAATCTTGAGTGTTGCGCCTACCGTCCTGCCGTTCATTGACTAAAGAACAGCACACGGCAATCATTCGAAATAACGACTCAATGTCTTAAATCTATTTAGACATTGAGTCAAAAGACAAAAGAGGTAAACTCGATGGCAGAGCAAAAAAGTTTGTCAGGCTTGACACCTGATCAAGCAAAAGAATTTCATGAGCAATGGAAAATTGTTTATACCGCGTTTGTCGGTATTGCAGCACTTGCTCACATTTTGGCCATTGGCGGCAAACCTTGGTTTTAAGAGGATACGACTATGTTCCCAGATGTCACAAAATATAACCCATCTGAACAAGATTATCGCATTTGGTTAGTGGTCAATCCTGCCAAATGGTTGATGCCCATCTTGATCACCGTTTTATTGACCGCTCTCGCGGTTCATGCGGCAGTTTTAAGTGTTGTTCCGACAGCACTTCCTTTCATCGACTAGTTTCTAGTCGGGCATAACGACACAGCCTTTGTGATCGTTTTAGGTAACAGCTCAATACTTGATTAAGTTCAGGTATTGAGCTGACAATTGACTCACAATCATGTATTGATTTGGATTGTAAAGAATTATGGCAGAGCAAAAAAGTTTATCGGGTCTGACCCCTGATCAAGCAAAAGAATTCCATGAGCAGTGGAAAATTACCTACACCGCATTCGTCGGTCTGGCAGCACTTGCTCATATTTTGGCTATTGGCGGCAAGCCTTGGTTTTAATTCGTAGCTATTTTTAAGAGGACAACATCATGTTTCCAGATATCACCAAATACAACCCATCCGAACAAGACTATCGCATTTGGATGGTTGTTAATCCTTCAACTTGGCTGATGCCAATCCTGTTCTCGCTGCTGATCCTGGGCATTGCAGTTCACGCTGCGGTCTTTGCGATCGTACCGCAGGGCATGTTGTTCGTTAACTAATTTTTGTTGCCAGATGGTGATATAAACCATCTGCACAAACAAGCATAAGTCGACATGTCGTCGGCTTAGGTGTTCACTCTCAATTGTGGAGATAGTAAAATGTCTGGATTAACACCTGATCAAGCAAAAGAATTCCATGAGCAATGGAAAATTACCTACACCGCATTCGTCGGTTTAGCAGCACTTGCTCACATTCTGGCCATCGGCGGCAAGCCCTGGTTCTAAGCGCGGTAACAACCGTTTCGCATTGTTCACTTTAAACACCAGAGGATATACTCATGGCTGAAATCGCAAGACCCCAAAACCCCCAAGACGATTGGAAAATCTGGATGGTTGTTAATCCTTCCACTTGGTTAATGCCAATCCTGTTCTCGCTGTTGATCCTTGGCATCGCAGTTCACGCTGCTGTTTTCGCCATCGTTCCGCAGGGAATGCTGTTCGTTAACTAATTTAACGACCAGTTAGGGTAACCCCCTGATGACCCGTTCGGTGCATTGTTGCCGAACGGGTTTATTTTTTTGGGAGGGCATCAGAAAGCAGCATCTACCCATCGTGGTTAAGATGAACACGGTTGCGCCCATTGGCTTTAGCTACATACAACGCATCATCAGCGGCGCGTAACAGAGAGTCTGCTTGGGCTGATGGCTGGGGGTGGGTTGCCGCTAGACCAATGCTGACGCTGACATAATCGGCAATCTGAGAATATTCATGCCTGAGTTGCTGCGCAATCACTGCTTCGCGGGCGCGTTCGGCAATGACCAGCGCACCTTCACTATCGGTGTTGGGTATTAACAGCGCGAATTCTTCGCCACCGTAGCGGGCAATCGTGTCAGCGGGGCGTTTAAGTGCCTGCTGCAATGCTCGCGCCACCTGCCGCAGACAATCATCACCCGCTCCGTGACCATAGTTATCATTGTAAAGTTTAAAATAATCAACATCTAGCATAGCAAGTGCCAGCGGCTGCTTTTCACGCACTGCCCGTTCCCACTCTTGTTGGAGGAGCTGATCAAAGCGGCGACGATTAGGGATATAAGTCAAACCATCAATGAGCGCGAGCTGTTCTAGTAAATTGGTTTTGAGCTTGAGATTGATGTGGGTTTTGACCCGCGCCCGCACAATAGGAAGATGAAACGGTTTGGTGATATAATCCACCGCCCCGATGTTCAGCCCATAAGCCTCATCCTCAACACTGTTTTTTGCGGTGACAAAGATCACCGGAATGGTGTTGGTTTTAGGATTTTCTTTGAGTGCCTGGCAGACCTCATAGCCATCCATTTCTGGCATCATAATATCGAGCAAAATCAGATCTGGCGGCTGCTCTGAAAACGCCACCTCCAATGCTTTTGCCCCATGATTCGCCACCCGAATCCGATAATCCGCTTTCAGTGCTTCGGCTAAAATTTGAATGTTGGTGGAAACATCATCCACGATAAGCACCGAAGGATTCGCCGTTTCCGTGTGAGAAGTGAACACATTCATTT
>SKYD01000199.1 GCA_007128075.1 Thiorhodovibrio sp. | reverse complement strand
CAAGCGGCGCACGGGCAAGTTGGCGATGTCACAGTCTGCCCATTGTCCGGCAAGTGATTCATCCATTGCCAGTGGAATCGCGGTGTGGGCTTGCAGAGCAGCAAGCGTTGCAACCGTGGGCTGCCGCAACGGCTCTTCTAAGGCATCGATGCCCTCAGGTGCGCCGGGGAGGGCCGCGATGGCAGTCAAAAACTGGCGGGCTGTCGCCCAATCCCACGCCTGATTGGCATCCAAGCGAAGCTGCTGTCCGGGGCTCAAGGCCATCAGCAGGGCGCGGAGTTGTTGCCGCTCAGTTGCCAGTTCCAAAACCCCGACCTTGAATTTAAAGACCTGATAACCTTGATGACGACTGTGGTGCAGCCGCTGGAGCGCCCCGCCATCGAGTACGCCGAGTGCAGCATTCACGGCGATCTGATCCGCTGTCTGGGCTGTCAACCACTGACGCAGTGGCAATCGCGCCTGGCGTGCTGCCAGATCGAGCAGTGCGGTTTCCACTGCTGCATCGGCTGCTGGGGTTGCGGTTGGCAAAGCCAGTGCCAAACATGCCAACAATGATGCAATATCAAGGGTTTGCGCCTGCGCACACCACTGCATAAGACGCGCCTGCGCCGCCGCTGGCTGCTCAGTGCCGGCTTCAGGCAAGGGCGCGCAATCGCCAAATCCGCACATTTGCCCATCATCCGCTGCCACGAGCCAACCGCAACGGTGGCGGATGATGCCGTGTGCCGTGCGCCAAGGGTTCAGCAACGGCAACTGATAAGCGTGGATGCGCAGCATGATCATGCTATAAAAATTGTACAGGCGTGGTACGATATCGGTATTAGGAATCGTTTTCTACACATTTTAGGTAATGTTTTATGAAGTTAAAACCTCTATCGACACTTGCGATCACCATTTCATTGATCGCGGGCACTGCCCCATTGCAAGCGGAAGATTTGCTGGAGATTTATGATCTTGCAGTGCAAAACGATCCCACCTTGCGCGAAGCAGAGCAGCGGCTGTTTGCAGTCCGTGAAAATCGTCCACAGGCACAGGCATTGTTGTTGCCGGATTTTTCGCTTTCAGGGACAGCACGCTATCAAGATGTCGAGACAACACCCAGTGACTCGCGCTTTGGCGCGGCACGCAACGAAAGCTTTCATAGCACCAGCGCCCGTGCGACGGTGCGCCAGCCGCTGTTTAATCGTGGTAGTTGGATGCGCCTGAGTCAATCCAAATTCACCATCAGCCAAGCTGAAGCACAATATCAGGCCGCCCAGCTTGAGTTAATGGTCAAAACTGCGCAGGCATATTTTGCAGTGTTAGAGGCCTCAGATTCGGTGCGGGTGTTTGAATCGCTGGTGGCCGCTGATGAGCGTCAACTCGACCAATCGCGCCAGCGGTTTGAGGTCGGGCTGGTGGCGATTACCGATGTTAATGAAAGTCGGGCGGCTTATGACCGCTCGCGGGCGAATCTGATTCGCGCCCGCAACGAACTCGACAATGCGTGGGAGGCATTGCGGCGGATTATCGGCCCGATGTCAGTGCCGTTGGCGCGGTTAGGTGATCATGTGCCGTTGTCCCCACCTGACCCAAATGACATCAATATCTGGGCCGAGACCGCGCTGAGCAATAATTTTAATGTCATTGCCGCCCGTGAGGCTGCCGAGGCCGCCCGCAAAGGCATTGAGATTGAACGCTCGGCATTTTTCCCTACCCTCGGTGCCGAGGCGGGCTACAGCCTGTCGCGCTCACAAGCCACGGGCAGCAACGACACCGATACGGCGTTTATCGGTCTCAATCTTAATGTGCCGCTGTATCAGGGCGGGGCAGTCGCCTCGCGCACCCGTCAAGCGGGACATCAATTTCGTGCAGCACAAGAACGGCTCGACCAACAACGGCGTGAAACAGCCAACCAGGTGCGCAACGCCTTTCGCGGGGTGCTCTCAAGCATCAGTGATGTCGAGGCGCGCCAAGCAGCGATTACCTCTGCACGCAGCGCGCTGGAATCGACCCAAGCCGGACTGGATGTTGGCACCCGCACCCAGGTCGATGTGCTCAATGCGCAGCGCAATCTGTTTCAAGCCGAATTTGACTATATGACCGCCCGCTACAGTTACATCATCAACGGCATTTTGCTCCACCAAGGCACCAGCTCACTCAACCGCGAGGTCTTAGCCAAAGGCAACGCCTGGCTCAACCCTGACGATCAGATTTTTCCACCCGCTCACTGAAGGAATCCAGCGCTTATGTCTGGCAACAGTTTTGGCACTAACTTTGTAGTGACCACCTTTGGCGAGAGCCACGGTCCGGCACTGGGTGGGATTGTCGATGGCTGTCCGCCAGGGATTGCGCTCAATGCCGCCGATCTGCAGCGTGATTTAGCTCGCCGTGCGCCTGGGCGCTCGCGCCACACCACCCAGCGCCGCGAACCTGATCAGGTGGAAATTTTATCGGGGGTGTTTGAGGGGCAAACCACTGGCACCTCGATTGGGCTGCTGATTCACAATCAGGATCAGCGTTCCCGTGACTACACCGAAATTGCCACCCGCTTCCGTCCTGGTCATGCCGATTACACCTACACCATGAAATATGGCCACCGTGATTATCGCGGTGGTGGGCGTTCTTCGGCGCGTGAAACCGCGATTCGGGTCGCGGCAGGTGCGGTTGCTAAGGCATTGTTGCAGCAAACGCTGGGCGTGAAAGTGCGTGGTTATCTGTCGCAACTTGGCTCGTTGCGCCCGACTGATCACAACTGGGATGAGGTCGAACGCAACCCGTTTTTTTGTGGCGATGCCGCACTGGTGCCCGAATTAGAGTCTTTTATGGATGCGTTGCGCAAAGAGGGCAACTCGATTGGTGCCGAGGTCACAGTGATCGCCGACGGGGTGCCGCCGGGGCTGGGTGAGCCGGTGTTTGATCGGCTTGATGCCGTGATTGCCCATGCGCTGATGAGCATTAACGCGGTGAAAGGCGTGGAAATCGGTGCTGGCTTTGCCAGCGTGACCCAGAAAGGCACCGAACACCGCGATGAGATGACCCCAGAGGGTTTTTTGAGCAACAACGCCGGCGGCATCCTCGGCGGTATCTCCACCGGACAGGCGATCATTGCCCGTATTGCACTCAAGCCAACCTCCAGCTTGCGGCTGCCCGGGCGCTCGATTGATCACAGCGGTGCGGCAACCGAGATCATTACCACCGGGCGACATGATCCCTGTGTTGGGATTCGTGCCACCCCAATTGCCGAAGCGATGCTGGCGCTGGTGCTGGCTGATCAGTTTGTGCGTCACCGTGGTCAAAATGCAGCGGTGACACCGCCGCTCGCCCCGATTCCACCTGCCTGCTAGCCTGTTGTGAACGCAACGCTTGCTGATCCGCGTCCGCCCTATTGGCGGCTATCGACCTTTTATCTGTTCTATTTTGGAGCATTGGGTGCTTTAGCCCCGTTTTGGGGACCCTATCTGCAATCGCGAGGGCTAGAGGCGGCTGCCATTGGTGGGCTGATGGCGATTTTGCTCGGCACCAAAATGATCGCCCCACTGCTGTGGGGTTTGTTGGCAGATCACACTGGACGCTCGCTGCGTTGGGTGCGGCTGGCAGCCGGACTGACGATGGTGATCTTTGCCGCGATCTTCTGGGCACAGAGTCTGTGGTCGATTGCGCTGGTGATGTTCGCCTTTAGTTTTTTCTGGAATGCCTCGCTACCACAGATGGAGGCGGCAACTTTAAACCATCTGGGCAGCGAGGTGCGCCGCTATGCCTCGATCCGTTTGTGGGGCTCGGTGGGATTTATTCTGATGGTGCTCGGGCTTGGCTATTTCGTTGATGAATTGGGCATGGACATCATCCCGCAAGCTGTGTTGGTGCTCTTTGTCGCGGTCTGGGGCTCTACCCTGCTGGTGCCCGAATGTCGGCTTACCCCTGCATCAAACACTCAACCGGCACTGGGCGCAGTGCTTGCCAAACCCGATGTCCGCTGGTTTTTAGTCACCTGTTTTCTGATGCAGCTCAGTCACGGGGTCTATTATGCCTTTTATTCAATTCACCTCGAAGAAGCCGGTTATCACAACACAGTCGTCGGTGCTTTATGGGCATTTGGTGTGATCGTCGAAGTTGTGGTGTTTTTGCGTATGCACTGGCTGTTAGAACGCTTTGGCGCACACGCCGTATTATTGGTCAGTCTTGCCCTCGCCATTGTCCGCTGGACGCTGACTGGAACAGCGCTGGCGTGGTGGCCAATGCAACTCGCCGCCCAAACCCTTCATGCCGCGACTTTCGGGGCCTTTCATGCTGCCGCGATTCATCTGGTGCATCATTATTTTCGTGGACGCACCCAAGGCCGTGGACAGGCGTTGTATAATGCGGTGAGTTTTGGTGCTGGTGGCGCGGCGGGCAGTTTAATCGCTGGATTGTTATGGCAGCGCATCGGCGCGATGTGGATTTTTGTGCTGGCGGCAGCGGTGGCAGCCTTAGGATGGATCATTTGTTATCGCTTGATCGATCCTGATCGCTGCGGTGCGCGTCATGGATGACGAACGACCCGCGTAAGGTGCCGGTCTTTCCCGGCTGTCAGCTCTTACGAGCCAGTCGTTGCTAGTTGGCTGCAGCACGAGCAGCAGTCAACCATTGCTCGACTTGTTCACGGTTCGCCTCAATCCACTCGCGGGCGTGGGGGCGGACTTCGGCATCGGTGAGGTCTTCATCACTCATGCGGCTGTCGATGGCGCTGATCCACTCCAGCGGGAGTCGAACCTGACGGAACAGCTCGGCGGCTGCGGGATTCTCGTCTAGGAAGGTCTGGTTGGCAGACACCTGGATATCGGCTGGCGGATAACCCAACTCAATCGGATCGGTCACCGCGCCCTCGACACCTGTGGCGCGTTCGGCTTCATCTTCCATAATACCCGGCGCGTTGACCCACATCACCTCCTCGCCAGGCGTTAGCGCCAACAGCCAAGCACTCGGTCCCCAAGTATAGTACAAGGTCGCTTCACCCGAATCGATGCGCGACAGGACTTCGGCGAAATTGGCTGAATAACCCGCATCGACATGGTTGATGTAGTCGCGCAACTCAAATTGATCCAGCATGGTGTTGATGCCTTCATAGCAACCCCAGCCCGGTGGGCAGCCATAGAGTTCGGCGCGACCGTCACCGGTATGATCGAACAGTGCGCGTAAATCTTCACGCTCAACGAGGTCCATGATGCCGGTCATTCCGTGTTCATTAACTGTCCGTGCATCGACCAGATAACCCTGAATACCGCAGGCGGGGCACAGCGGATCGAAGATCGTCGCGACTTCGTGGAAGTTATCGGGAAGCTGTGGATTGTGCAATGGAAACCAACTGTTCGGCCAGTAGTCGATATCGCCCTCGGAAATGGCCAAATAAGCCAACGGGTTTGACAGCGAGACTGGTGTCGGGTAGTGTTAAAAAACTGTTGTTTTCATATTAAATGATAGCGCAAAATTCGTAGCGATTAATAAATAACCCTATGACAATTTCGTGCATTTCTTTCAGTTTTGAAAAGCAAATAGTTTTTCTAGACAGTCGCTTAATGCGTGTTCTCAATGTCAGATGCTTTCGCTCTATTTTTTGAGTATTACGCTTTCCAATGCAGTGTTCGGCTTCCGTTATGTGGCGCTCATAAGCTCCCCAATTATCTGTGTAAAAGCGATTAATACCAAACGGCTTCAACAATTTCTGCAGCTGAAGAAAAACCTCGTCTTTTCTGTGCCCAAAAACATACGCAAGAATCTCCCCTGTATTAT